>USHF01000036.1 GCA_900554465.1 uncultured Collinsella sp. | reverse complement strand
ACGAGATCTGCGCATGTCTCGTGGGCTCGGAGATGTGTATAAGAGACAGGCTCTGGGGCCTCCTGCGGTAACTAGGGAGGCCGAGGCTATTCGTCTTCTTGCTGCAAGTGCGTGGGCTGAGATTTTGGGATGTTGCAAGCTCTTAGCTGAGAGTAGCACTGACATTTGTCCTGAAATGGCTGGTCGTTAGGGGTTGCTACCGGTAGTTGCGGTAGGGTCGGAGCAGATTCTAACTAGAAATGGTGGTCGCCACCGGTTGTTCTCGGCATACTCGGCTCATTCGATTACGATCACCACATGAAAGGAACTGCTATGGATCTTGCGATGGCACAGCGGCTCGTTGATCGCCGCAAGGCTGCCGGGCTTTCTCAGGAGGCGCTTGCCGCCCAGCTGGGCGTGAGTCGTCAGGCTGTCAGTAAATGGGAGCGCAGCGAATCTTCGCCCGATACCGATAACCTTATTGCGCTCGCCGCGCTGTATGGCGTGTCGCTGGATGAGCTGCTGTATGGGGAGGCGGTGGCTAGCGCTGATGACTCACAGGCTGATGATGAGGCACAGAACAGCAACGCCGGCACCAAAGCTTCAGATAAGGCTGAAGAGGCTGAGGCTTCTACTGAGCACGCTGATTGCAGCGATAAGCCACTTGTCGATATTTCCCTCGCGCGCGGTATCCACGTCATTGATCCCAATAAAGGCGAGGAAGTCCATGTTGGTTGGAGCGGCATCCATGTGACCAACGAGCGCAAGGGCGAAGAGGTGCATGTGGGGCCGGACGGCGTGCATATCGATACGCTTGAGGACGATGGACATAGCGTACGCACCAATGACGACGGCACCGTCACCATCGACGGCGAGACGTTTTCCAGCTGGAAGGAAGCACACGACAAGCTCGACCATCATGGCAAGCATTTCCACACCAAGGTCGGACGTGCATGGAACAAATTCCCCTTCCCCGCACTTGTCACTCTCGCCTATCTGGTGCTCGGCATTGTCTACGGCACATGGGGCATGGGGCTTTTCCTCGTCTTTCTGGTTCCCGTCTACTACGCGATTGGTGACTTCATCGATCGGCGCCACCTGTCTAAGCTGATCGAGGCCATCTACCCGGCAGCCGCCATCGCTTGGTTCCTCTACATGTGGCTCTGTTTGGGACAGCCCCATCCTGCATGGATCATCCTCATCACGATTCCCGTCATAAAGGCGCTCATGCGCTGGTGCCGCAAACAATGGAAGTGCCGCAAACAGGCCTAAACCACCCATTCAGGCCCAATCTCGAAGGCTAAAGAGAGCCTCTCATCCACGCCTGTGAGCGAAAGCCAAATAGAATGAAAGGCAAATGGAAAGCCCGTTTGACGAGCGGAGGACATATGCGCGACGTAGCCGAAAGCGACTGGAAGCTGTTCAAGAAAATGCTTCCTCAATGGCAAGAACGTTATATGGAAAAGCTCATCGGCCAGTACGTTGAGATACTGAACGGCGACAGCGAAGCGTCCAGTAGATTTTGGGCACTAGAAGAGCGCCTCAATAGAGACAAGCTGTCCTCAGGCGTAATTGCAAACGACATTCGCCGCAGCACAATGCACCGCGAGATAGCCAATTTGCTTATCGACAGCGTGATCACCCTTGACGACCTTGACGGTTTTACCGAGGACATTAAGAGCTATGCGCAACACTGGATTGGCCAGTAAGAGCACTGAACGACAGACATCCCCAGCAAAACGGGGCAAACGCCGGGCCACCTAATGGTTGTCCGGCGTTTGCCCCGATAAAACCTGCCAAAATAAACCTGTCCCTTTTTGGCAGGCTACTCGGCGCTCTTGAGGGCGCCGACCATGTCGATCTTATTGAGGGTGCGATTGGTAGCGAGGTTGACGATGATCGTAAAGCCGAAGGAAAGCACCACGGCGAGCACATAGCTCAGCGGCTCGACCTCGACGTCAAAGTACAGCGACGGCATCTGCAAAATGTAGGTAAAGCTCTCGGCCAGCAAGCCGCCCAGCGGCACGCCCAGCGCAGCGCCGATCGCTGTGAGGATCAACGTCTCCTTGTTGACGTAGTGATGCACCTCGCCACGGCGGAAGCCCAGCACCTTGATGGTCGCCAGCTCGCGTTCGCGCTCCGAAATATTCGTATTAGACAGCGTAAACACCACCACAAACGACAGGCACGCCGCCATAAAGGTCACGAGCACCACGACCGAATTGATAATCGTAAAGTTCGCCTCATAGTTTTCCCAATGCTCGGCCGTACTCGAAATTGTGAGCCAACCGTCACTCTTAAGCTTCTTGCTAAACGCAATCTGATCGGCCGACGAGCCCTTGAGCAGCGCAAGGATGCCGTTGAGGCGCGCGCTTCGACCGAACGCGCGCTCATAGGTACCCTGCGTCATGTAAAGCGTGTTGCCCAGATAGTTGAGCGAAATGTCGCTGACTTTGACCTTGGCAACATTGAGCGACGAATCCTGGACGTGAGCCGTGTCACCCGGCTTGATCCCCAGCACCAGCTGAGAGCTCTTGCTCAAATACACATCCCCGTCACGCAGGGCGAGCGGTTCTTTGGGCTCATCCTCCAGGCGCACGTAATCGCCCAAGTCACCCGTGCGGTCATCGGGCACCACGATCAGCTGCACAGTCTCGCTCTTACCGCCAAACGTAAAGGTGACGTTGTCGGTCATAATCGGCAGCGTCGAAGTCACCGTCACGTTGGAATCATTGGCTGCACTGCGCTCATCCAGTGCCGCGCACGTCTGCGAAAAATCATCGGGATTGGCAACCGCCAGCAGGTCATAGCGCGTGATATGCCCGTACTGCTTGGGCGACAACGCGACCGACGTATCACGGATGCCCATACCGCAAATCACAAGCGCCGTGCAGCCCGCAATGCCAAAGATGGTCATAAAGGCGCGCTTTTTGTAGCGGAATAAGTTGCGTGCAGCGACCTTGTTCAAAAAGCTCATGCGGTGCCAGATAAAGCCGATGCGCTCGAGCAGAATGCGCGAGCCGGCGCGCGGGGCCTTGGGGCGCATGAGCGAGGCTGGGGTCTCGGCCATCTCGTGGCGGCAGGCGATAATCGTGGCGCCCACCACGCCCACGGCAAACAGCGCTACCGACACGAGTGATGACACGATGTCGTACGAAAGCAACATCTGGGGCAGCGAGTACATGTCGTCGAACACCGTAAACAAGAACAGCGGCAGACCCACAAATCCGATGATATTGCCGAGCACGCCACCGATCAGACACGCCCACAGCGAGTAGTCCACATATTTGGACAGGATACGCCCGCGTGAATAGCCGAGTGCCTTGTACAGGCCAATAAGCGTGCGCTCCTCCTCGACCATGCGGGTGGCGGTGGTGAGACTGATAAGCACGGCGACGATAAAGAAGATGAACGGGAACACCGTGGCAATGGCCTCAATTGACGAGCTATCGCTCTCCACGCTCGAGTAGCTTGCGATGTTATCGCGGTCCTGGATGTACCAGGTGCATTCGCCCAGGTCAGAGAGCTCGGCGCGGGCATCGGCAAACTGCTGGTCGGCGGCGGCGCGGCGCTGGTCCAGGTCGGCTTGCGCCTGCGCACGCTCGTCGCTGCCCTCGGACATGCGATTGATGTTGTCCTGCTCGATCCCAAAGACCATATTCGCCTGACGCTCAGCCGCGTCCAAGCTCGCCGGTGTGTCGACCGTCAGCTCCTGAGCGCGCGCCTTCTCACGCCCCTCGCGGATCTTCTCGATATTGCCCTTGACCTCATTGATCTTTGCCGAGTAGGCATCCGAATAGGAGTTGAGGCTCTTGGCTCCCTCGACGACCACGTGGACAGCGGAGTAGGAAGAAGATGTCGCGGCATCCTCGCTCACGTAGAACTTGTAGTCCGCAGTCGAAGCAGCGCGAAAGGCGTTGACTGTCGAGTCGGAGCTCACATCAGTGGGATCGAGGACCTCAGCCGTAATGGTGTAGTCCCCATCGGCAAACTGGTCCTTGGCGCTTTGGTTCGACGAGCTCGCATCGTTGGCGGCAAAGCTCACCGTATCGCCGATTTTCTTGCCCGAAGCCTTCAAAAAACGTGAGGTCACTGCCACTTCGCCCGAAGTCTCGGGCAGCTCGCCGCGTACTAGCACCGGTTGGTCAATATTCTCTTTGGAGAGGCTCTGTACGACGACACGCTCGCGCGTCGTACCCACGGCGGTATAGGCGGTCTCGGTATAGATGCCCTCGGCCGTCTCGACGCCATCGACCTCTTGGATGGCGGCAAGATCGTCATCGGTCAGACCATAGGTCGACTGCACGTTGATGTCATAGACATTCTGCTGGTCAAAATAGGCGTCGACCGAATCACACAGGTCCTCGCAGCCCGCCTTAAGGCCGCACATCACGCTCACGCCAAGCGCGGTGATCACGACGATAGACAAGAAGCGTTTGAGGCTGCCGCGAATCGTGCGGTAGATGCCACGGCGAAAAACCGTCGGCACCATATCGTTTGAGCTTTGGGCGGTACGGTAGGTCGTAAAATCCTGCTCGCGCTCCGTGTTCTGCGCGTCGCGGCGTTGGCTGTTTTGGCGGTCCTGATTCATGGGCGCTACCACTCGATCGTCTCGATAGGCACAGGATTTTGCTGGACCGTCTCGCTCTCCACGCGGCCGCTCTTAAAGCGGATCAGGCGATCGGCCATGGGCGCCAGCGCAGAGTTGTGGGTGATGATGATGACCGTAATGCCTTGCTTGCGGCAAGTGTCCTGTAGCAGCTGCAAGATCTGCTTGCCGGTTTTGTAGTCGAGTGCACCCGTAGGCTCGTCGCACAAAAGCAGCTTGGGGTTCTTAGCCAGCGCGCGGGCGATGGATACGCGCTGCTGCTCGCCGCCCGAAAGCTGCGCCGGAAAGTTAGCGAGGCGGTCGCCCAGGCCAACCTGGCGAAGCGTTTGCTCGGCATCGAGCGAATCGGGGCAGATCTGCGCCGCGAGTTCGACGTTCTCAAGCGCCGTCAGGTTAGGGACCAGATTGTAGAACTGAAAGACAAAGCCGACGTCAGCGCGACGGTATTCCACAAGCTGAGCCTCGTTGGCAGAGCTCACGTCACGCCCGTCCACCGTCACGGTGCCAGAAGTTGCCGTATCCATGCCGCCCAGAATGTTGAGGGCCGTGGTCTTGCCGGCGCCCGAAGCACCCAGAATGATGGCGAGCTCGCCGCGCTCGACCGTAAAGCTCGCGCCGTCGAGCGCGTGGATGCGGGCGTCGCCTTCGCCGTATGCTTTGATGACGTCTTTGAATTCGATATAGGCCATCGATTAATTCCCATCTGGTCGGATAACTCTTTAGTATTACCCATTTCCCACCTACCAAAAAGGGACAGGTTTATTTTGGCAGGTTTTATATGGGGAAACGAGGGCGCGGGCGGGTGCCAAGACTGTCCCAAGGCAACCATTTGACCCAAACCGCGCCCGCCGCTATGATGCCGCTGCGGAATGATTGTCTCCGTTGGGTGCGTCAGTAAAACTGTCGCGTCGCCCTAAACCGCCTTGTTGCTGATGACTTCTGCTGTTGCGTGATATCCCTTGGGCATCACGCCGCGGCAGGAGTCTTTTTTGTTTTGGAGGAGAAGTGTCGGAAAGCAGCGCTTCGAGCAGAATCAAACGCCTGGTCAACACCTATAGCGGTCTCGTGCTCATGGGCGCCGTCGGAATCCCTATTGGCATCATCGTTGGCGCCATCTGTGCCCTTTTTGGTCGTGTGCTCCTGGCAATCGGCGCCTTCCGGGACGCGCACATCGTGCTGCTCCTTCCCTTCCTCGCCCTCGCGGGCCTTGCCATCGTGTTTGCCTACCGCACGTGGGGCAAGGGCACCGACCGCGGCATGAGCCTGGTATTTGACGTAGGCCATGGACGCGAGGACGCCATCTCCCCGCGCCTGGTGCCGCTCATTATGCTGAGCACATGGGCCACTCATCTCTTTGGCGGCAGTGCGGGACGCGAGGACGTGGCCGTGCAGATCGGCGCAACCGTCTCGCACTGGATCGGCTGACGTCTACCTTTCCGAGACCCCGGCAACACGTTTTTGCTTATTGGCATGACCGCCGGCTTTGCCGGGCTCTTTCGGACGCCGCTCGCCGCCACAGTCTTTGCCATCGAGGTGCTGGTTGCCGGACGCATGGAATACCGTGCGCTGTTTCCCGCGCTTACGGCCTCTCTCGCCGCAAGCATGACCTCCGGCGCCCTAGGGCTCGAAAAGTTTGAAGCCGCCGTTGCCGCCACGTATGTACTTGACCTCCCCGGTCTTGGGCGGCTTGCGGTGCTGGATATCGCGTTTGGCATGGTTGGTGGCGCTTTTGCCTGGTGCCTCGCACATGCCAAGACCTTTGCAGTGCGGCTGCTCCCCAGCCCTTACATACGCGTTGCCGTTATGGGCCTTGCGCTGTCGGCGATTCTGTTCGTGCTGTGGCAGGGGCGATACTGCGGCCTTGGCACCAACCTGATATCCGCGGCACTGGGTGACAACGGCGAGGCGTCGATCATGCCTTGGGACTGGGTACTCAAATTCGCACTCACCATCACCACACTTGCCGCAGGATATCAGGGTGGCGAGGTCACGCCGCTGTTCTCCATCGGAGCCAGCCTGGGTGTCGTACTCGCCGGGATTCTCGGCATGCCCGTCGAGCTCTGCGCCGCGCTGGGCTACGCCGCCGTCTTTGGCAGCGCCACCAACACGCTACTCGCGCCGATCCTCATTGGCTGCGAGGTCTTCGGCTTTGGCAACTTGCCGATGTTCTTTATTGTCTGCGTCGTGGCTTACCTGTTCAACATGGATAAGTCGATCTATGCGCTGCAGGAGCACAGCCGCACCCGATAAACAGGGCGTTTGCCACCAAAAAACGCGCACGACAGGCCGGGCCCGCCGCGCGCGTCATCCTATACGCGATTAGTTATTGTTGTTGGTCATCGAAGCCACTGCTGCCGCAAGATTGGAAATGGGCATTGTCTGCAGCCAGATGCGCCCCGGACCGGTGAGCACAGTGTTAAACACGCCTTCACCGCCAAACATGATGTTTTTGACGCCCTTGACCATCTGCGCGTCGATGCTCACCGTCTCCTCAAAGCCGGCCACGTTGCCGGTATCTACAATCATTTGCTGGCCAGCAGCAAGCTCATACTCAACTAGGTCGCCGTCGATCTCGGCAAAGGCAATACCCGAGCCCGTGAGCTTTTGCATGATAAAACCCTCGCCGCCAAAGACGCCGGTCTTTGCCTTCTTGTTAAAGTGGATGCTCAGCTCAACACCACTTTCCGCGGCAAGGAACGAACGCTTCTGCAAAATCCAGCTCTTACCAGGGCCAATCTCGATCGGTATAATGCGGCCGGGGAAGCAAGAGCCAAACGCAATCATGCCATCGCCGTGCGCGGTCCAAATGTTTTGGAACAACGCCTCACCCGAAAAAGCCTTAGAGAACATCTTGCCTATACCACCGCCCGAGGTGGACATCTCCATGTTGGGGGTCATCCAGACCATGGCACCGCTTTCGGTGATCATGGATTCGCCGTCGCTAAGGTTGCACGTAACAACCGGGAAAGCCCCTCCGCCGATCTCGTACTGCATGACCGTCTCCTTTCCTTCGGGAGCCGAACAACGATGTCCATATTTTAGCAGTTAGAGGTGCGTTTATTTGGGTCGGTGGCGTTCATGGCGCCGATCACCGCCAGCCTCCGCTGCCGTCTGCACAGATAAAACCTGCCAAAATAAACCTGTCCCTTTTTGGCAGGTCTTAGAGGCGGACGGTGAAGGTGATCTGGTTACCGTGGCCGCAGACAGAAGCGCTCCCGCCATGGGCTTCGGCGATGGCACGCACCACGGATAGGCCCACGCCCGAGCCGCCCGTCTTGGAGCTGCGCGACACGTCCGCACGATAGAAGCGGTCGAACAATCGATCTAGGTCGCCTTCGGGCAGCTCGTCCACGGCGTTCGATACGACAAGCTCGATGGCGCCCTTACCCTGAACGCGCGAAACGGCACGCAGGCTCAGCTCAATCACGCTGCCCTCGCTCGCATAGCGCGTGGCGTTGTCCAGAAGCAGCTCAACCACCTGCGCCACCGCCGCAGCATCGGCATGGGCCCGCACGCCGGTCGCGACCGACATCGACAGGCGCTTGCCGCGCGAGACCGCCACCGATTCAAACGGCGCGGCTGCCTTGTCAACTGCCTCCGAGAGATCGATCGACGCCATGGTAAAGCCCGCCGAGCCCTCGTCCATACGTGCCAAAAACACTAGACGTTCCGTGAGTGCCGTCAGTCGCGCCACCTGCTCGTGAATGCTCTGCGTCCACTCACTCTCGCCGCTCTCAATCTCCTGTACCTCGTTGGCGGCATCGATCACAGCGAGCGGCGTCTTGATCTCGTGGCTTGCATCGGTAATAAATCGCTTTTGCTTGCTGTAGCTCTCGACCATCGGTCGAATCACGGCACCCGACGCGACCGTTACAATTGCCAGCACCGCCAGCCAGCCAATGCAACTGATCGCCACGCTCGCGCTCAAAAACGAATGAAAGCTTGCAAGCTCGCGCGAGCAGTCCACGAACACATAGGTGATCTCGTCGTCCTGGACGTCGGTCGTATAACGATAATTGCCAGAGAAGCCCGAGGTCCAGCCCTTGGCATGCAGCCTTGCGGCAATACTGGCGGCGCGCTTGGCACCAACCGCGGCAATGCGGGCCGTATTGACATCGGCAACCTGTCCGGCGTCAATCGTCACCGTAAAGTAGCGCGTGTCGAAGGGAGACTCCGCCGTCATGCCTTCGAAGTGTCTGATGCGAACGCCCGCTTGGCTATCGCCGGCATCCTTGCCATTAGCGGGCTCGGCTTTAGACTCGTCCCCCCAATCGATACCGTCCTTGCCCGCCAGAATATAGTCCAGGCGAGCGTCGGCCATCTTGCAGACATGCGAATAATTGACGATGTTGATGCCGGCGATGATGAGCGTGAGCACCACGGTCACGGCGCCCATGGCAACGAGGATAAACTTGCGACGCAGACGGCGGCCCAATGCGTCAACAGAATTAGCCCGCCCCTTACTACTCGAGGCGGCGTGAAACCACTCCGTCATGCGCTTGCACCACGCGCTCGCGCTCACGCTTATTCGCCTTCCTCGACAACCTCGAGCGAATAGCCCTGGTTACGCGACGCGCGAATGGCAACGTTGGCACCAAGCGCCGTCAGCTTTTTGCGCAGGTACGAGATATAGACCCACACCACGTTGGCGCCTTCGGGCGCGTCCTCACCCCAAACCTCGAGCATCAGACGTTCAGTGGGCATGCGCGTGCCGGCGTTGCGCATAAAGAGTTCCATAAGCTGAAACTCGCGATTGGCCAGGTGCTCCTCGCCCAAGGGTCCCACAAGCGTGCAAGCCGCCGTGTCGAGGCGCACG
Source organism: uncultured Collinsella sp. (assembly GCA_900554465.1). Lineage (GTDB taxonomy): Bacteria > Actinomycetota > Coriobacteriia > Coriobacteriales > Coriobacteriaceae > Collinsella. The sequence goes on along the minus strand of USHF01000036.1, from coordinate 1,749 downwards.
TTACCCACGCTGAGCGTCGTGGCGTCAATTGCCGTCGCGGCACGCGTCATGGCACGAATACGCGCAAGCAGTTCCTTGGCGGCAAACGGCTTGGTCAGGTAATCGTTGGCACCGGCATCCAGGCCCTCGACCTTATCGGACACCTCGCTTTTTGCCGTGAGCATGATGATGGGCAGTCGCTTTCCGGCGGCGCGTGTACGCTTGAGCACCTCGATGCCGTCCATGCCGGGCATCATGATGTCCAGGATTGCGGCGTCGTAATCGTTGGTGAGTAGATTCTCGAGCGCCGTCAAGCCGTCGAGGGCGGTGTCGACCTCGTAGTCGCTATGTTGAAGAATCGCGGTGAGGGCGCGGGAGAGACCAGGTTCGTCCTCGGCAAGCATCAGCTTCATAGTTGCTCCATTGGCGCATGGCTCCACAGGTTTCGATACTGCCGATGATAGCGTACCGTCAACCGCCTTAGCGCAGCCTTAGCTGCTCAGCCTGCGCGTTTTTAAATACGCAGGATGTGGCTTAGCCAAACTTAAGGCGCACGTGTCGAGCGCTTTGACGCATGCCGGGCGCGAAGGGACAGTGACTCGTCCTTTCACGGCGCCCTAGTTATGCAAAGTGCTCGAGCATTACTCCTCGTACGCGCCCTCAAGCCGAAGCAGCCACTCCTTGCGATCGAGCCCGCCGGCATATCCGTTGAGCGAACCATCGGCGGCAACTACGCGATGGCATGGCACGATAATCGAAATGGGGTTACGCGCAACCGCAGCCCCCACCGCGCGAGGAGATACAACGGGTGCCTCGTTTCCCGGCACATGATGTCGAGCCGCAACACGCTGGGCGATCTCGCCATACGTAGCGACCTCGCCACGCGGGATAGAAAGCAGCTCAAACCAAACCTCGCGCTGAAACGCCGTGCCAATCAAATGCAACGGCGGCGTAAACCGAGGCTCCTGCCCCGCAAAATAAGCATTCAGCCAAGCCCATGAACGCTCAAGCACCGAAGAGGCCACACCATTTGCCGGACTCACCGAAGACATCCCACCGGTACCAGAAACCGCATCGGTACCTACGACATACTCCGCATCCTCTTTGAGCAGCGTAGAGCCAAAGTGCTCCTGCCCCTCAAACCAAAGCCCCGTCAAACCGCGGCCATCAGCGGCAAGCAGGATTTCGCCCAAAGGCGAGGCAAATGTCGTCGTGACCACCAGCGGCTCCTTTCAAAACTCAGCAAACATAATACCGCGAACTGTGCAGACAACCCCCGCAGATACGTCCGGGCGGGCTCGCAATTACTTCAGCGAGGCTGTTTTTCCCAATCAAGCGAAGAAGACGCGGGGCTTCGACGCCAGGGCGGTACCCCCGCCAGCTGAGCTCTAATACTTTCCCGAGAAGTGAACGAGTAAAAACGAAGCCCCGGAGCATCCACACCTTTAGACCAAAAAACCGCAGGATTCGCGCTGCAAAACCGCAGGAAATAGCGGTCAAAATATGCCAATGCTTCGGGGGTCCAAATAAGGTCGTTCACTTCACGGGAAAAGTATTAGACCTCAATTCGCACCAAGCCCAAAGTCACCCCAGGCAGCAGGCGCGAAGCGCCGAGGCCGCCGCCGGGACCAGAGCCCGCAACAACCACGCGCCCCCACATCAGCCCAGCGGCCCCAACCAACAACGTCCCCATCGCAGAGCGCTCGCAACAGCGTCACCGCAGGCGGCTGTCTCTTATACACATCTGACGCTGCCGACGACTCCTTACGT
>USHF01000035.1 GCA_900554465.1 uncultured Collinsella sp. | reverse complement strand
AACACGGCGTCGGGGACAGGCAGTTTCGCGAGCGCTTCGGGGGCGACACCGGGGACCGCATGCACGTTGCCGCACCCGAATGCATCCGCGTTCTCTCGGATGAGCCGCACGCCGGCCGCGTTGCGCTCGACCGCCCATACCGACCCCGCTCGCGCGACGAGCGCCGCCTCGATCGACACGCTCCCCGTGCCGGCGCCGACATCCCACACGGTGTCGGTCGCGGTAAGGCGCAGCTTCGCGAGCGCGACGGCGCGCACCTCCTGCTTGGTCATGGGAACGTCGCCGCGGATGAAGAGCTCGTCGGGAATGCCCGAGGAAGCGTACGGCCAGCGGGAGCTCGCGGCGCGGGATGCGCCCGCAGAGTCCGCCGCGAAAGAAGCAGCCGCGGGCGCAGACGCGCCGGCCGGCGCCTCGGAGGCTGCGCTAGAGCCCGCAGGCGACCCGGCGCAGCCTGCGAACTCGATAAGCATCACGTTCAAGTCGTCGAACGTCTGACCTGCGATTTCACTTGCGGTCGCGCAGGTGATGCGCTCGTCGGGGTACGACAGGCGCTCGGCCACCGTCACGCGCGCGTCCCCGAAGCCCGCCTGCACAAGCTCGCCCGAAAGCCGCGAGGGGTCTTCCCCGCCCGACGTGGCGAGGAAGAGCTCACCTGCGCGCTCGGCCTCGGCCACGATGTCGCACGCCACGCCGTGAGCGCTCGCGAAGCGCCAATCCTGCCATGGACGCGCGAGGCGCGCGGCGAGATACGACGCTGAGCTTATGCCGGGAATGACGCGCACGTCCACCCGCGCGTCGCCGGAGAGCGCCTCCACCAGGCGGCGCGCGCCGCTGAACAGCCCCACATCGCCCGTCATCACGACCACGGCGCGCTGCCACGACGCCGCATCGGTGAGAGCGGCGACGATGTCCGCCGTCTTCACGAGCTCGCATCTCACCACGTCGGGCGGCACGTCGATGCTGACAAGCGCGCGATGAGCGCCGATGACCACGTCGGCGATGTCGATCGCGTCGAGCGCCGCGCGCGAGAGCAAGTCGGGGTTTCCGGGCCCCGCCCCGATGATCGTTACCTTTCGCATGGAATCTCCCGATACCCGCGCGGCGTGACCATACGGCCGCCTACGCGCTTCGTGTCCGCGTTGCCGACGAACACGGTGGTGAACATGTCGGCGTCGAACTCCCCCAGCTCGGAGAGCTTGCACATGCCCGACTGCTGCCCCTCGCGCCCGATGTTGCGTACCCAGCCGCAGAGCGTGTTGGGGGCCTTCCATTCGAGCATAATCTTCGCCGCGCGCGAGAGCCTGTCGGCGCGCTTTCTGCTGCGCGGGTTGTACAAACAGATGCAGAAGTCGGCGCTCGCCACGGCGGCGAGCCTGCGCTCGATGACCTCCCACGGCGTAAGCAGGTCGGAGAGCGACACGACCGCGAAGTCGTGGGCAAGCGGGGCGCCGAGCACCGCCGACCCGCTCTGAGCCGCGGTGGCCCCGGCGATAACTTCCACGTCTACATCGGGGTAGTCCTCCGCAAGCTCCAGCACGGGGCTCGCCATGCCGTACACGCCCGCGTCACCGCTGCACACGAGCGCCACGGCTTCTCCGCTCTGCGCGCGCGAAAGCGCCAGGCGGCACCGTTCGACCTCGTGCATCATCGGCGTCGCGAGATGCGCCGCGTCGGGCACGGCGGCGAGCGCGAGCTCCACGTATTTCGTGTACCCCACAACGATGTCGGCCGCCTCGAGCGCGCGCCGAGCCGCAATCGTCATGCCGTCGGGGCCGCCCGGACCGATCCCCACCACGAAGAGCTTTCCCATCACCGCTCCTTAAACGAAAGTTCGATAGTTACCTTGGAAAACGCGACGGTCACGCCGCCGTGAGCGAGCTTCGGGAAGATAAGTTTGCCCCCGCCCGCGAGCGCCGCGCGCTCGCACACAAGCTCAAAACCCGCTCGCGTATCGAATGCCCCCGCAAAGGTGAGTGCAGCGACCTCGCCCAGCGAGAATCCCGCACAGGCGGCAGGCACCACGCCGCGCTCGCGCAGGGCGACGGCGACAGCCAAGTCGTGCACGAACACGCAAGGCTGCGTGTTCTCGGTCTGCGAGAGCTCCTCCTTGGAGGCGCTCCGACACTGCTCGCTGGTCCCCGGGCGCACCTCGTCGGCAATGGCGAACACCTCGGCGGCCGCCGGCGATGTCTCGATCAAGTCGACGCCCATCGCGGGGTGCTGGGCACCCTGGCCGGCAAACAAAAACGCTACGCCACCCATGCGCACGCACCCTTCAGGACGTGCTCGGCGCCATCGACCAGGTCGTCAACGATTTCGCGTGCGCTCTGGCGCTCGTTGACCATGCCGGCAATCTGTCCACACAAAAACGAACCCTCTTCGTAGTTGCCGTCCTTGGCGGCCTTACGCAGCGCACCGGTTCCCATAGCACCGAGCTCCTCGGCACTCGCGCCGGAACCCTCGCTCTTGGCATAGGCGTTGGTGAAGGGGCTCTTGAGGGCGCGCACTGGATGTCCCGTCGAGCGACCGGTCGCACGCGTTGAAGTGTCGTTGGCCTTCAGGACCATCTCTTTGTACTGCTCCGAGACGGTGCACTCGTCTGCGACCAGAAAGCGCGTACCCACTTGCACGCCTTCGGCGCCCAGCATAAAGGCGGCCGCCACGCCGCGGCCGTCGGCAATACCGCCGGCGGCCACGACGGGAATATCAACCGCATCGACGACCTGCGGCACCAGTGCCATCGTCGAGGTCTCGCCAATATGGCCGCCCGATTCGGTACCCTCGGCAACAACCGCCGTGGCTCCACGACGTGCCACGAGGCGCGCCAGCGCCACCGAGGCAACGACCGGGATGACCTTGATGCCCGCCTCGTTCCACGCCTTCATGTACTTGGCGGGATTGCCGGCGCCCGTCACGACGACCGGCACTCGCTCGTCAATCACGACCTGCGCGACCTGGTCGGCAAACGGGCTCATGAGCATGACGTTCACGCCAAAGGGCTTATCCGTCTTGGCGCGCAGCTCATGAATCTGGTCGCGAAGCCAGTTGGCGTCGGCGTTCATGGCCGCGATGATGCCTAAGCCACCCGCCTCGGACACTGCGGACGCCAGCGAGGCATCGGCAATCCAGGCCATACCGCCCTGGAACACGGGCTTTTCGATGCCGAGCAGATCGCAGAGAGGAGTCTTGAGCATCTCTACTTCTCCAATGCCGCCTCGACCGTATCGGCGAACTCGCCGACCGTCTTGGGGTTCTCCTCGGTATCGAGCTGGATGCCAAACTCGTCCTCGACGGCAACGAGGATCTCGACGGTGCCCAGGCTGTCGAGACCAATCTCCTCGAGCGTGGACTCGGGCTTCATCTCGACATCGTCAAGACCGGCGGTCTCGCGGATAACGTCGCAAACGCGCTCGAAGGTCTTCTGATCTGCCATGGTAGTTCTCCTTTGGTTGTGCCCTAGGGCGTTTTTATTTCCTATGTGCGACTACTTCCAACGAAGCAGATAGCCACCTATATCCAGGCCGGCGCCAAATCCAACCAAGGCGATGGTGTCGCCTGTGTGAAGTGCACCGGCGTTTGCCAGCCGGTCGAGGGCAAGCGGAATGCATGCGCTCGAAATGTTGCCGGTCTCGCGCAACGTGCGAACCACGCGCTCGTCCGGCACGCCCAGGCGCTTGACCGCCTGGCTCAGGATTCGTTCGTTAGCCTGATGGAATACAAAATGATCGATGTCTTCGACCAAAATGCCCGCATCGATCGCAAGCTTATGGACCGTGTCGCAGATGGCGTTGACGCCGAACTTGAACACGCGGCGGCCATTCATGGACAGCACGCTCGCGCTATCTGCGGAAGCCTTAAGCGGCGAGGTACCGACCAGACCGGGAACGCGCAACGTCTCGACGTCGGGCGCCGTCGAAAGCTCAACGGCAAGGGGGTTGTCTCCCCCAGCTTCAATCACTGCGGCGCCTGCCCCATCGCCAAAAAGCACGCAGGTGGCACGGTCGGTCCAGTCGAGCGCGCGCGTCATCTGCTCGGCAGCAACGACAAGCACGCGCTCGGCGCGACCGCGGGCGATATAGCCCTCGGCGACATCGAGCGCAAATACGAAGCCGGCACAAGCCGCCGAGACATCGAAGGCAGGGCACGTCGCGCCTAGTCGCTCAGCAACGGCACACGCCTCAGCGGGAACAAGGTGGTCACCCGTCGTCGTCGAGCAGACGATCAGATCCAGCTGGCTCGCGTCGATTCCGGACACCTGGAGTGCCCGCTCGCTCGCCGCTACGGCAAGGTCGTCAAGTGACTCGGTGGTGCAGACGTGGCGGCTCTTGATACCTGTGCGGGTAAAAATCCACTCATCCGAGGTATCGAGGAACTCAGACAGCTCGTCATTGGAAACACTGCGTTCAGGAAGCGCCGAGCCTGTTCCAAGAATCGTGAAACCCATCACTAACCTCCTTTGAGTTGTTGACGTGTTTACATCGACCAAGAGAGGATAACGCATTTTAGTCGTTGTTGACGTGTTAACATTAAATTGTCCGAATGCAACAAAGGCTTCACATTGTGTCTATCTCTCGACACCATTGCGCGATTGCCTTATTAACTTAGGAGGTAGCAGCCGTTTTGGATGCCAAATTAACGATAGTCGACGTAACCGGATCGACCAACGATGACCTGCTCGAAGCAGGAAAACAGGGAGCGCCGCACGGCACAGGACTTGCCGCCCGGGCTCAAACAGCAGGACGCGGCCGGCGCGGACACAAGTGGGATTCAACCGCCGGAAATCTATTACTTTCGATTGTGTTGCGTCCACGCGTTAATCCTGCAAAGTACTCTGGTCTTGCCGCCGTCAGCGGTCTAGCGGTGCTCGAGACGCTCGAAAAGCAGGGTGTTGCAAACGAGATTGGCCTCAAATGGCCTAACGACCTGGTCGCGCGAGGACGCAAACTCGGCGGCATTCTGGTCGAGGCCGCACGCGATAACGAAGGCAAACCTTTCGCCGTCTGCGGCATTGGCGTCAACGTGAACTACACGCCCCAAGAGGTGCCCGATGGCGGCCTGGCGGCAATTGGCCTCTCGGACCTCAACGAGAGCGTTCCCGCCGTCGACATGCTCCTCGATGAGGTCTATCACGCAGTTATAGACGCTGTAGATACCTGGGCAGAGCGCCTCAACGCCAAGGAAGAAGACGCCGGTCCGCTCGCGCCCGTCCACGACGAATATATCGCTCACCTCAATTGGATCGGGAAGCACGTTATCGCCCGCTCCCCCGCTGGAGACGAGCTGGCACGAGGCATATTTAGAACGGTCGACGATTGCGGCCGCGCATGCATTGAGACCGAGAGCGGCTTGTGCGTCTTCCACTTCGAAGAAGCATCCTTGCGCCCCCTGAGCGAATAGGGCGCCGCAGCCGCCGGCTCGGCAGACGAATTCGCTATCCCAAAATCTAAACTCAAAACAAAAGGGCCCCGCTACCGTAACGGCAGCGGGGCCCTTTAAGCTATGAGCGATATCGCTTAGAGCTTGATGTCGATGTCGACGCCAGCGGGGAGGTCGAGACGCATGAGCGAATCAACGGTGCCCGAGGTGGGGTCGAGGATGTCGATGAGGCGCTTGTGGGTGCGCATCTCGAACTGCTCACGGGAGTCCTTGTTCACGTGCGGCGAGCGGATAACCGTGTACAGGTTGCGCTCGGTGGGCAGGGGGACAGGACCGGAAACGCGAGCGCCGGTCTTCTGAGCGGTCTCGACGATGAGCTTCGCGGACTGATCGACGACCTCGTGATCATAGCCCTTGAGGCGAATGCGGATCTTCTGGGTAGCCAACTTAAACCTCCAAAGAGTGCGAGAGATGTTCTCGCAGGATTACGTAACAGGGAGCTCGAACTTAGGCGTTCTTGCTCATGACCTCGTCCACGATGGACTTGGGCGCAGGCTCATAAGAGTCGAACTGCATCGTGTAGGATGCACGGCCCTGGGTCTGGGAGCGAAGGTCGGTAGCGTAACCGAACATCTCGCCCAGCGGCACCTTGGCACGGATGAGCTTGCTGTTCTTGCGATCCTCCATGCCCTCGATCTTGCCGCGGCGACCGGAGAGGTTGCCCATAACGTCGCCCATGTACTGCTCGGGGGTCTCGACCTCGACAGCCATGATCGGCTCGAGCAGCTGCGGATCGGACTTCTTGAGGGCGTCCTTGATAGCCATGGAACCGGCGATCTTGAAGGCGGCCTCGGAGGAGTCGACCTCGTGGTAAGAACCGTCGAACAGGGTGACCTTGACGTCGAGGACCGGGAAGCCGGCGATAACACCGGTGTTCAGGGCCTCCTGGATGCCCTTGTCGATGGACGGGATGTACTCCTTGGGCACGACGCCGCCGACGATAGCGTTGACGAACTCGTAGCCGAAGCCCTCCTCCATCTTCTCGAGCTTGATGACGGCGTGGCCGTACTGACCGCGACCGCCGGACTGACGGACGAACTTGCCCTCAGCCTTCTCGACGTCGTGACCAGCGGTCTCGCGGTAGGCAACCTGGGGCTTACCGACGTTAGCGTCAACCTTGAACTCGCGGAGCAGACGGTCGACGATGATCTCGAGGTGCAGCTCGCCCATGCCGGCGATGATGGTCTGGCCGGTCTCGTGGTTGGTGGACACCTGGAAGGTCGGGTCCTCCTCGGCGAGCTTGGTCAGAGCAAGGGACATCTTGTCCTGCTCGGCCTTGGTCTTGGGCTCGATGGCAACGTCGATAACGGGCTTAGCGAACTCGATCTTCTCGAGGACGATCTCCTTGCCCTCAGCGCACAGGGTGTCACCGGTGGTGGAGTTCTTGAAGCCGACGCAAGCAACGATGTCGCCGGCGGCTGCGTCGTCACGGTCGATACGCTCGGCGGCGTTCATCTCGAGGATGCGGCCGAGGCGCTCGCGCTGACCGTTGGAAGCGTTGACCACGTAGGAGCCGGACTCGGCACGGCCGGAGTAAACGCGGACGTAGGTGAGCTTACCGACGAACGGGTCGGTCATGATCTTGAAGACCAGGCCGGAGAAGGGCTCGTCGAAGGAAGGATGACGCTGGATCTCCTCGCCGGTGTCCGGATCGGTACCGGTGACGGCCTCGACGTCGAGCGGGCTGGGCAGGTAGTCGACGACAGCGTCGAGCAGCTCCTGGACGCCCTTGTTCTTATAGGCGGAGCCCACGAAGACGAGGTTGAGCTCGTTGGCCAGAACGCCCTTGCGCAGAGCAGCCTTGAGCTCCTCGACGGTGAAGTCCTCCTCCATGAGGATCTTCTCCATGAGCTCGTCGTCAAAGCTGGCAGCAGCGTCGAGGAGCTCCTCGCGCTTGGTGGCAGCGATGTCGGCAAACTCAGCCGGGATCTCGTCCATCGGCTCGGGGTAGGTCATGCCCTTCTCGTCGGCCTTGAAGTCCCATGCAGTCATGGTAACGAGGTCGATGACGCCCCAGAAGTTGTCCTCGGCGCCCATCGGGACCTGAGCGGCCACGGCGTTAGCGTCGAGACGATCCTTCATGGTCTCGATAGCGTTGAAGAAGTCAGCGCCCACGCGGTCATACTTGTTGATGAAGGCGATACGGGGGACGTTGAAGGTAGAAGCCTGACGCCAAACGGTCTCAGACTGGGGCTGAACGCCGGCAACGGCGTCGAAGACGGCGACAGCGCCATCGAGGACGCGCAGGCAGCGCTCGACCTCAGCGGTGAAGTCAACGTGGCCCGGGGTGTCGATGATCTGGATGCGGTAGTCCTTACCGTCCTTGTTCCAGAAGCACGTGGTAGCAGCGGAGGTAATGGTTACGCCGCGCTCCTGCTCCTGAACCATCCAGTCCATGGTGGCAGCGCCCTCATGGACCTCACCGATCTTGTGGGTCTTACCGGTGTAGTAAAGAATACGCTCGGTCGTGGTGGTCTTACCGGCATCGATGTGGGCCATGATGCCGATGTTACGGGTATCGGAAAGCTTGTACTTAGGCTTAGCCATGTTAGTTCCTTACCTTAACTTACCAACGATAGTGAGAGAACGCGCGGTTGGCCTCGGCCATCTTGAAGACGTCCTCACGCTTCTTGACGGAAGCGCCCAGGCCGTTGGAAGCGTCGAGAATCTCGTTGGCGAGACGCTCGGCCATGGTCTTCTCCTTACGAGCGCGGGAGAAGTTGACGATCCAGCGGATACCCAGAGCGGTGGAACGACGGGAGTTGACCTCCATCGGGACCTGATAGGTAGCGCCACCGACACGCTTGGGCTTAACCTCGAGCGTGGGCTTGACGTTGTCCATAGCCTTCTTGAAGGTAGCGAGAGCGTCGCCACCCTCGGACTTCTCGGCAACGATCTCGAAAGCGGTGTAAACGATGCGCTCAGCGGTGGCCTTCTTGCCGTCAAGAAGGACCTTATTGATGAGCTGAGTCACCAGGCGGTTGTTGTAAACGGCGTCAGGCTGAACCTCACGACGATTAGCTGCTGCACGACGCGGCATGTGAAATCTCCTTAAGTGTCTACCGTGCGGCGCTTAGACGGCACACGGCGAAAGTATCAAAACGTTATCTGGCTTATTTAGCCTTGGGGCGCTTAGCACCGTACTTGGAACGGGCCTGCATACGGTTCTGGACCGGAGCAGCGTCGTAGGCGCCACGGATGACGTGATAACGGACACCAGGGAGGTCACGGACACGACCGCCGCGGACGAGCACGATGGAGTGCTCCTGCAGGTTGTGGCCCTCACCCGGGATGTAAGCAGTAACTTCGATGCCGTTGACGAGGCGAACACGGGCAACCTTACGAAGAGCCGAGTTCGGCTTCTTGGGGCTCGTGGTGAAGACGCGGGTGCACACGCCGCGCTTCTGGGAGTTGTGCTGCAGAGCAGCGTTCTTGGACTTCTTGGGCACGGAACGACGGCCCTGGCGAACCAGCTGGTTAATAGTAGGCAAAGCGTACTCCTTCTCGAATGATTCCAGCTTTCTGTAAAGTGCAACGGCTTGAATCGAGGGGTCAGCATCCCCCTACGAAACACGCAGTTCGATAGGATACGTGGCGTTAGCTGTGCCGTCAACAGACCACGCCGCCGGGCGTATCCCAAAATGGGCACATTTCCGCAAACCCTACACAAAAGGGATCCCTTCCTGTGCGCATGGGCGGATTCCCGGTCCAGGCGGCACAGGGGTTAAGTTTGCTGCTCTACAGTCCTGGCTCGCACGGAGGCCACATTAAGTGGCCTCCGGCTCGTGCGGAACTCGCGACAAACTTAACCCCTGTGCCGCCCGGCCCGGGAATCCGACGTGCTCGTCGGGGCAACGTTCCCTGCCAAAAAGGGACAGGTTTATTTTGGTCGGTTTTATCTGGGAAAACGCCACTCTTCACGGTGATCCGCATCCATTTGCTACGTTCTTCCGAGAATCAGACGAATAACGTCCAATCCACTCGTCCATATAACGCTAAAAAGGCCGCTTCCCCCCTTGGGAAGCGGCCCAGACTTTACGAATAAACGATGGTAAAGGGTACTTCTGTTTCGGTCTCTCCTGTTGATGTGTACCTCGTGCCCTCAAGGGTTACCGAGACCACTTGATCGACATTGATCAGTTTTGTCGGCACCGAGATGTTCTCTCCGCTATTGCGCGTCAGCGAGACATATAAATTGTACGCGCCCGCAGCATCATCTTCGATAATCTGCTCCGATCCATCCTTGTAGGTAACGGTCAACTTTTTCGTGACTGCGTCAATGCCCAGATCATCGATGTGTGTCTGGATAGAAAACGGGCTGATCTCGAGAGGCGAGTCATCGGAGCGGAGTTCCTTTGTATCGACGTAAGCTCCAACGCTAAACTCGGGCGTCGATGCCTCGAACGGCTTCGCATCCTCGCCTTCGCCCTCGGTCCACGAGATATTCCAGGTGACCGCATGCTGAAAACCTCGCTCGCGATCCATAGAGGCAAAGTACATCGTGCCATTAATGACCGTGTCGCTTGATGTGTCCTTATCAATGGTGCAGCGTGTGTCAGCCCATTCCTCGCCGAAGTTCATGCTGGGCGTGCCGATGCCTTGTTCTTCTTCACCATAGAGAACAAGTTCGCCCGTCTCTGCTGCCGGCTTGTAGTAGTTAACGCCATTTGGATTGGACAGCGTAAACGTCACGGCACCGCAACCGTTTTTATCGATAGCCATCTCATGGATATCAAGCGTATAGCCGTTACCCTCGACGGACAGATTAACCTTCTGGACTGTGCCCTCCAGGCTTTGGGGCGCAATGCCGTCACCAAACTCTCTGGTGTAGGTGTATTTAGCCCCCGATGAGCCGCCGTTGGTCCAGGTAATGGAATCCCCATTGCCGTGGTTTCCCCAGGCTGAGGCAAAATAGCTGGAATTGATAACGGCGTAGGCGACCCCTCCGGTCGCCAGTACTCCGGCAAGACATCCGATTACGGCAACATACAGAGGCTTCGCGTGACCCTTTCGACGAAGCGGCTCTCCAGCCGCAGCATCAATAACACGGTCGGCAAGGTCGCTATCGGCTTGGATGGACTCGAAGGCCTGCTTGATTTGATTGGATTTCACGGTCGCCCTCCTCTAGGATGAATTTGAGCTTCGATCGACCACGAGCTAAACGCGTTCGAACGGTCGCGGCTGGTACATGCATCAACTCGGCAATCTCTGAGGTCGAAAAGCCCAGATAGTAATAGAGCACGATGGGAACGCGGAATCGCTCCGGAAGTCGCATAACGTCTGACAGGACCGCCTTGGTCTCATCCTGCGCCGCCGAAAGCGAATCGGCCAGGTTCTCAATATCCTCCACACGCCTCCATGGCTTTCGAAAGAGCGATTTACATTCATTGATCGTGACCCGGATAAGCCAGCGGCGAAGATGCTCCCAACTTTCAAAGTGTCCATCGCTTTTAAGCAACTTAAGAAAGACGTCTTGGGCAACATCGTCGGCATCGGCGCGATCGCGCAGGTACGTCAATGCGATTCGAAACACGACATCCCGGTGATCTTCAACCGCCTGTCTAAATGCTTGTTCTTCCATAATCACCTCCCGGTGACGCTGATGGTTCTTGATGAGGTCCTCACCATAGATACGCTTTGGCCGAACGAAATGTTTCAAATCCAAGCAGGAAAAACCTACCAAAATAAACCCTGTCTCTTATACACATCTGACGCTGCCGACGACTCCTTACGTGTA
>USHF01000034.1 GCA_900554465.1 uncultured Collinsella sp. | reverse complement strand
TACGAGATCTGCGCATGTCTCGTGGGCTCGGAGATGTGTATAAGAGACAGGCTGGCAATCAAGCTCTACGCAAATATCCAGCAATGTCTTTAACCTAATTGCCTTCACCTTGCCATTTCGTATTTTTGAGATACTTGCCGGTGTGTGCCCGGTCGCCCGAATGATATCCGTACTCGTCTTTCCGCGTCGAAGCAATAAGCTTTCAAGCTCAATAATCAGATAGTCCATGCCGCCCCTCACACCAAATCCTCGGTCTGGTCTTGAAGCAGAGCTCCGTAGCGCCATATCGCAGAAATCGAGAAGCAGCAAACGGCCCCCAGCACAGCACCAATATCTATGGGCAGGGCCAGGTTTTCAAACATCGAATAGGCGTTCCCCAGCAAGTCGAAGGGGCCAATCACTATCGAAAGAAACCCCGGAGAAAACAAGAGGTCACCTATTGCTGCTGCAACAAACAGCCACCCGATAATCGAGATTCTTCGAGCATGCGAAAGGGTAAAGGGCGATTCGCCATGAGCCATGTCCATGCTGATTCCCCGCAGGGTCCATGTGGCCCCTCCGGAAATCAGAAGATACATCAAAGGAACCACTACGGAAACCGTCTTTGATGGATCATATAGGTTTCCTTGAGCAGCCATAAGCCCAATGGAAATAACCACCACCACCGAACAGCAACACACCGCTATAAACAGCGCCGTAAACAGAATCCCAAGCCTTCTTCCGAGAGTCATCATCTTCTGGATGGACTTATCGATCTTCTGGGCGCTATTCACCACAGCTCCTCCTAAAGCAATCAGAGGTCTTCTTACTTACTGTTTTTCCTACATTGTAACGAACTCGATAAGAAGAGGGTCGCTTCACGCCGCGCAATCCCGAACTCCAAGCGTTTCTCATCAGCATTGCCCATCTTTCGAGTCGAAATTCAAATCCAGTTTCTTATCGCATGCTGAAATCAACCCGAACTGGATGTGACTGGAAAACAGCGCGCTGCGTCGGTCGCGCTTTCCCGAGCGACTCTGGCACAACAGACGATATGAGTTGAACATTGGGGCCTCTCCCCTTGCAGCTCTCTCGTGGGTCGGGCGACAATGGTCGTACCATCAACCGCGGCCGCGCGCTGCGGGCCCTCGGCCTCGGCTGCGTCGTCGGGGCGGTCCCGAAGATGCACCGGCCCGCGGCCGACCGCGGCCGCAAGAACGACCGCCGCGACGCCGAGTGGCTGGCACGCATGCTGGCGCGCCGCAACGTCGTCGAGGTGTGGGTCCCCGACGAGCGCCCTCGAGGACGCGCGCGACGACCTGCAACACGCCAAGCAGCGGATGTCGAAGTTCCTGCTGCGCCACGGCCTCGTCTTCGACGAGACGACGCCGGCCGGCAGGCGCAGGGGCGCCTGGACGGGGGCCTACTGGGACTGGACGGAGTCCCTCTCCTTCGACGAGCCCGACGACGCCGCGGCCTACGAGCACTACATGGACGGAAATGACCTGGTAGAGAACCCTCGCACCGTCTACGTCGCAGGGGACGTAGACGAACTCGTCGAGCACGAGCAGCCTCGCGGGCGACACGTCGTTCAACAGTTTCGACAGCGTTCCCTTGCGCTTCGCGTTGCCGAGCTCGAGAACCAGCTGCGCGGTCTGCCAGAACCTGACCGACATGTCCGCGGCGACCGCGCGCATCGTGAGGGCGACTGCCATGCGCGTCTTGCCGCGCCTGGACTTACCGAAGAAGACGAGGTCTTCGCGCGATTGTTTGTGTCAACGGCCAACTGAATGTGAACCCTTCTTGCATTGTTGCAACCTGGCTGGCAGCCGGTCTTTAATGACGACGACCATTGTCGCCCGACCCACAAAAGAGCCGCAAGGGGAGGAGCTCCCAATGTTCAACTCATATCGTCTATGGCGCACTACCATTCACCGAAAGTCGGCAACTTTTTCATTCTCTCTATACATGTTTAAACAACATGTTCTACAATAGGGACAATAGAAATGGAAACTCGGGACGAGCCGTCTATCCATCTACGGCGCAGCCCCTTATTCAAAAGGACGGTGAGTGCATCCATGGAGCGTGCAAGCGGTGTTCTGATGCCCGTTTCGTCATTGCCCGGACCTTACGGTATCGGCGGCTTTGGCTGGAATGCCTACGACTTCGTCGATTTTCTCGCCTCGTGCAAACAACATTACTGGCAGATTCTGCCCCTTACGACGACCAGCTATGGCGATTCGCCCTATCAGTCGTTCTCGGCCCGCGCGGGCAACCCTAACTTCATTGACTTTGCCGAGCTTATCGAGGCCGGCTATCTGGAGCAGCACGATATCGACGGCGTGTACCTGGGCTCCGACCCCAGCAACGTCGACTACGGCGTCATCTTTGCTGGCCGCCGCCAAATCCTCGACCGTGCCGCCGAGCGCTTCGCCGCGGATAAACCGGCCGATTTCGACGACTTTATCCAGGCAAACGAGGGCTGGCTCATTCCCTACTGCGAGTTTATGACCGTGAAAGAGGAGTGCGGGCTCAAGGCCTTTTGGGAGTGGCCCGAGGAGCTCCGCCGCCGCGGCGAGGCATCCAGCAAGGTCTGCGCCGCCCATCCCGAGCGCATGCTCTACCACCAGATGACGCAGTACTTCTTCGATCGCCAGTGGGGCCGCCTCAAGGCCTATGCCAACGAGCACGACATCCTGATCATCGGCGACCTGCCCATCTACGTCTCGCGCGACTCCGTCGAGATGTGGGCCACGCCCGAGCTCTTTAAGATCGACGCCGCCGGCAATCCCGTGAGCGTCGCCGGCACGCCGCCCGACCAGTTCTCGGCCACCGGCCAGTACTGGGGCAACCCCATCTATGACTGGGATGCTATGGAAGCAGACGGCTTCTCCTGGTGGGAAGGCCGCATCCGAGCCGCCCTCGACATGTACGACATCATCCGTCTGGACCACTTCCGCGGTTTCGAGGCATTTTGGGAGGTGCCGTTCTCCTCTCCCGATTCGTCATATGGTACATGGACGCAGGGTCCCGGCCTCAAGTTCTTCAAGACACTCGAGGAAAAGCTCGGCACGCTGCCCATCATCGCCGAGGACCTGGGCTTCCTCACCCCCGGCGTCATCGACATGCGCGACAACTCGGGCTTCCCCGGCATGAAGATCCTGCAGTTTGCCTTTGAGGGCACCAACTCGTACTACCTGCCGCATAACTACATCGCCAACACCGTCGCCTATGTGGGCACCCACGACAACGAAACGGCGCGCGGTTGGTTTGAGGGAACGGCCACCCCGCGTCAGCGCGAGCAGGCAGCCCTGTACACCCATCAGCAGACCGGCGAACCCATGGCAGATGCACTCAATCGCACCATCGCCGCCAGCGTGAGCGATACCTGCATCTACACCATGCAGGACCTGCTCAATCTGGGCAACGAGGCGCGCATTAACACCCCCGCCACCCTGGGCGGAAACTGGACCTGGCGCATGCTCGATGGCGCCATCACCCGCGAGCTCGAGCACAAGCTCACCGGCTGGACCGAGACCTACTTCCGCATCCCATCGGAAGCCGAAATCGAGCTTCCTCAATAGGAGCCACCGCGCCCGACCCCACCCCACCGTGCGGACGCGACCGCTTTTCCCGCGCGAGGCCACTCCAATCCCCTCGCGCGGGCTTCTTTTGAATTTCTGACATGTCGTCAACTCGCCACAGGAGGAAACATGCCCTGTATCAATCTTGCGGATCTTGCCGAGCAGTCCTTTGGAACTTCGCTCGAGCAACTCGATGACCGCCGCATTTACAAACTGCTGGTCAAGCTCGTGCAGGAGCGCTCTGCTGCCTGCCCACTCAACAATGGCAAGAAAAAGCTCTACTACATCTCTGCTGAGTTTTTGATTGGAAAACTGCTGATCAACAACATGATCGACCTTGGCATCTATGCCGAGGTTAAAGACCAGCTCACCGCTGCCGGCCACGACCTCAACAAGATTGAGGAGTTTGAGGTCGAACCGTCGCTGGGCAACGGCGGCCTGGGCCGTCTGGCCGCGTGCTTCCTGGATTCCATTGCCACGCTGGGCCTTACCGGCGACGGTGTGGGCCTCAATTACCATAACGGTCTGTTCCGTCAGCGTTTTACCGACAACCAGCAAAAGGCCGTCCCCGATGAGTGGCTTAGCGAGCAGGACATCCTGATCGATGACGACCGCTCCTACACCGTCGGGTTTGGCGATTTTGCCGTTACCTCCAAGCTCGTCAACATCGATGTGCCCGGTTACGACCAGCCCACCAAGAACCGCCTGCGTCTGTTCGACCTGGCAAGTGTCGACGACGGCCTGGTCCCCGGCAGCTCCATCGACTTCGACAAGACGAAGATCGCCAAGAACCTCACCTTGTTCCTCTATCCGGATGATTCCGATGAGCAGGGCCGCCTGCTTCGCATCTACCAGGAGTACTTCATGGTGAGCAACGCCGCCCAGCTCCTGATCGATGAGGCCGTCGAGCGCGGCAGCAACCTGCACGATCTGGCCGACTACGCCGTGGTCCAGATCAACGACACGCACCCCACCATGGTCATTCCCGAGCTCATCCGCCTGCTCACCACCGAGCACGACATCGAGTTTGACGAGGCCGTTACCATCGTGCGCTCCATGGTCGCCTACACCAACCACACGATCCTTGCCGAGGCGCTCGAGAAGTGGCCGCTCGCCAGCCTGCAGAAGGTCTCGCCCGCCATCGCCGACATCATCGTCAAGCTCGACGAGGTTGCCAAGGCCGAGCACGACGACCCGCGCGTCGCCATCATCGACGAGCACGACACCGTCCACATGGCCCACATGGACATTCACTTTGGCTTCTCCATCAATGGCGTCGCCGCACTCCACACCAAGATTCTGGAGGACACCGAGCTTCATCCGTTCTACGAGATCTATCCCGAGAAGTTCTCCAACAAGACCAACGGCATCACCTTCCGCCGTTGGATCCATGGCGCCAACCCCGCGCTCGCCAGCCTGCTCGACGATGTGATCGGCACCGATTGGCGCAGCACCGGCGACCTGAGCAAGCTCGCCGAATTCGCTAACGACAAGGATGTTCTTGAGCGCCTGGCCGCCACCAAGGCCGAAGCCAAGACCATCATGCGCCAGTTCATGGCGCTCGAGCAGGGCGTGACCATTCCCTCCAACGCCATCATCGACGTCCAGGTCAAGCGCATCCACGAGTACAAGCGCCAGCAGATGCTCGCGCTCTACATCATCTGGAAGTATCTCGACATCAAGAACGGCAACAGACCTAAGCATCCCGTCACCATCATCTTCGGCGGCAAGGCGGCACCTGCCTACACCATCGCCCAGGACATCATCCATTTGATCCTGACACTGTCGCAGTGGATCGCCAACGACCCCGACGTGGCCCCCTACCTGCAGGTTGTCATGATCGAGAACTACAACGTCACCGCTGCTGAGCGTGTGATCCCCGCCGCCGATATCTCCGAGCAGATCAGCTTGGCCTCCAAGGAGGCGAGCGGCACCTCCAACATGAAGTTCATGCTCAACGGCGCTTTGACCCTGTGCACGCTTGACGGTGCCAACGTGGAGATTGCCGAGCTCGTGGGCGACGAGAACATCTACACCTTTGGTGCCTCTTCCAAGCAGGTCGAGCAGCTCTACGCCGACGGCAGCTATGACGCCGGCGCGCTCTATCGCAAGCCCGGCATCAAGCTGCTGGTGGACTTCATCACCAACCCCGCCTTTATGGCGACCGGCAACGCCGAGCGCCTGCAGCGCCTGCACGACGACATCAAGGGCAAGGACTGGTTTATGGCCCTGCTCGACATTGAGGAGTACATCCAGACCAAGGAGCGCGTGCTAGCCGACTACGAGGACCAGGACGCTTGGATGCGCAAGGCGCTGATCAACATCGCCAACGCCGGTACCTTCTCGTCCGACCGCACCATCTCC
Organism: uncultured Collinsella sp.; assembly: GCA_900554465.1. Taxonomy (GTDB): domain Bacteria; phylum Actinomycetota; class Coriobacteriia; order Coriobacteriales; family Coriobacteriaceae; genus Collinsella. The sequence goes on along the minus strand of USHF01000034.1, from coordinate 5,432 downwards.
CAGTACAACGACGAGATTTGGCACCTGGACTAACCCATTCCCCTTACCCATTTTCTTGAGGAACGGAGTCGTGGCAACACGGCTCCGTTTTTTGTGCCCGCGTATTGCCCGTGGCCCGCCTCGACCAAACAATCTCGATCCATAACAACTACTCAACCAAAACGGTCCCAGCTGTTACAGATTGAGACATACCGGCCCCTCCCCTTGGGTTTATCTCAATCTGTAACATCTAGCAGCTGAAATTCACCTTTGGTGTTACAGATTTAGATGAAATGGTTAGCTCAGCGGAACCGTCTCGATCTGTAACATCTAACGTCCGAAATCGGCCCTACCTGTTACAGATCGAGACAAACGACCGGCCAGGCAACCCCAACACAAAGAAAGGCTCCCCTCTCGCCCAGTGGACGGGAGGGGAGCCTTATATGTGACCGCGGCAAAAGGATGGCAATACCGCAGTCGCCCAAAGGGAGGGCCTGGATGAACCGGGCCTAGATAAGGTTCTTGCCAGATACCTTATCGAAGAGGTGGGTCGCGTTCTTCTCGAACTTGAACCAGATGGGGTCGCCCCCCTTGAGCGCACCCTTGGCCTCAAGGTCGACAACGGGAATGATCAGGACGAACTGGCCATCGGGAGCGGTCACGTGGACATGCTCGGTCGAACCCATGAGCTCGGTCACCTCGACGGTACCCCGGAGCGCGCCCTCCTCGTCCTTGTCGGCAAGCAGAATCTGCTCGGGACGCACGCCGGCCGTGATCTCCTTCACGTCGCCGCCGTCCCAGTTGAGAGCAAGCTGAGCGCAGGTCTCGGGGGCGAGCGCCACGTTCATATCCTCGGTCTTGACGGTAAAGCCGTTGCCCGAGCGCACCAGCTGGGCATCGAAGAAGTTCATCTGCGGCACGCCGATAAAGCCGGCGACGAAGATGTTCGCGGGATGGTTGAAGACCTCCTGCGGGGTGGCGATCTGCTGGACGACGCCGTCCTTCATGACCACGATACGGTCACCGAGGGTCATAGCCTCGGTCTGGTCGTGAGTAACATAAATGAACGTGCCCTTGATCTCGTGGCGCAGCTTAATGAGCTCGGCACGCATCTGGTTACGAAGCTTGGCGTCCAGGTTGGACAGCGGCTCGTCCATCAGGAAGACCTTGGGGTCTCGCACGATGGCGCGGCCGATGGCGACGCGCTGGCGCTGGCCACCCGAAAGCGCCTTAGGCTTACGGTCGAGATACTCGGTAATGCCCAGGATCTCGGCAGCAGAGCGAACCTTGCGGTCGATCTCGTCCTTGGGGACCTTCTTGAGCTCGAGCGTAAATGCCATGTTCTCGTACACCGTCATATTGGGGTACAGAGCGTAGCTCTGGAACACCATGGCGATGTCGCGGTCCTTGGGCGCCACGTCGTTGACGCGCTTGCCGTCGATGAGCACGTCGCCGGAGGTGATGTCCTCTAGGCCGGCGACCATGCGCATCGTCGTGGACTTACCGCAGCCAGAGGGGCCAACGAGGACGATGAACTCCTGGTCGTGAACGGTGAGGTTGAAGTCCTCTACAGCGAGCACACCGTCCTCGGTAACCTTGAGGTTGTGCTTCTTCTCCTCGGTCTTCTTCTTTTTGCCAAAGAAGCCCTTCTTTTTTGACTCGTTGTTGGGATACACCTTCTGAACATGTTTGAGAACGATCTCGGCCATGTCTCTACCTTTCGATACGCGGCGCCGCGCTGAGGGGCGCCGCCAAAACTTGCAAAACAGTTACGGCATCAGCCCTTGACGGCACCTGCCACCACACCGTCGATGATGTACTTCTGGCAGAAGATGTACATGATGACGATGGGGACAACGACCATCATGATGCAGGCCATCATGGGGCCGAGCTCGACGTGGCCATAGCCGCCGCGGAAGTACTGGATCAAAATAGGAATGGTCTTGTACTTGGTGGAGTCGAGCGTAAGGTAGGGCAGCAGGTAGTCGTTCCAGACCCACATGGTCTCGAGGATGCCGACCGAAAGATAGGTGGGCTTCATGATGGGGAGAACGATCTTAAAGAACACCTGAACCGGGTTGCAGCCGTCAATCATGGCCGCCTCCTCGATCTCGAGCGGGATGTTCTTTACAAAGCCGGCGAACATAAAGACCGCCAGGCCCGCGCCAAAGCCCAGATAGATAAAGCAGATGTTGAACGGCGTATTAAAGCCGATGCGGTCCGCCAAATTGGACAGCGTGAACATCAGCATCTGGAACGGTACGACCATCGAGAACACGAACAGGTAATAGAAGAAGTTCGAGATCTTGTTGTTGACACGAACCACGTACCAAGCGCACATGGAGCAGCACACCAGAATCAGCACGACCGACGTGACTGTGATGATGAGCGAGTACATAAACGCCGAGGCAAAGCCCTGCTCGTTAAGAGCGTGCACGTAGTTTGCGAGGCCGTTGAACGTCTCGGGCGTGAGCAGATCGAACGCCGTGGTGGTGCTGATTGCGGTCCCCTTCTTAAAGGAATTGAGCGCAATCATGAACACAGGGTAGATCCACGCGAGCGACAGAATCGTAAAGAAGATCGAGAGCGCGCGGTTAATAGCCTTATCGCGTTTCATTACTGCTGCACCTCCTTGGACCTCGTGGCCTTAAGCTGGATCATAGAAATAGCGACAACCAGGATGCAGAAGATAACTGCCTTGGCCTGACCGATGCCCTGCCATGCGATGCCAGCACGCGAATAGAACGTGTTGTAGATGTTCAGGGCGAGCATCTCGGTGGAGTGCGCCGGGGCACCACCGGTAAGGGCGAGGTTCTGGTCGAACAGCTTAAAGCCGTTGGTGATGGACAGGAACAGGCAGATGGTGATGGTCGGCATCAGGTTGGGGATCTTAACCTTCCAAAACGTCTGCCATGCCGTAGCGCCGTCGACCTTGGCGGCCTCGATGTAATCAGACGGAATGGACTGCAGACCGGCGATGTAGATGATCATCATGTAGCCGACCTGTTGCCACAGGGTCAGGATGATAAGGCCCCAGAAGCCAGCGGCGGAGTTGAGGGCGATAAGCTGGGCACCCACGTTGGAGAGCAGGCAGTTGATCAGAATCTGCCAAATGTAACCCAGTACAATGCCGCCAATCAGGTTAGGCATAAAGAAAATCGTACGGAAGATGTTGGTGCCCTTGAGCGCCTTGCGAGTGAGCGCCTGCGCAATGGCCAGCGCGATCACGTTGATGAGCACCGTCGACAGGAAGGCAAACGCCACGGTAAAGAAGAACGACGTGGAGAACTGCGGGTCGGTCAGTGCGCGCACGTAGTTCTCGATACCGACAAAGTGCGCGTTATTGATGGTAATAAACTGGCAGAACGAGAGATAGAAACCCTGGATAAAGGGAATCACGAACCCGATCATAAACGCCAGGCACGTGGGCAGCATAAAGAGCGGCCACCAGCGCTTGAGTGCTTTGCCCATAGAAGGGTCCTTTCAATATGCAGGGGGCGGGCAAACCTACGTCTGCCCGCCCCCTGTCGCTAATCAGATAGCTTGGGCAGCAACTGCTTACTCGGAAGCAGCCTTCTCGGTCTTCCAGCCATCGACGAAGGCGTTCTTGACGCCGTCCCACTTGGTGTTGTCGGCAGCATAAGCGATGAGAGCCTGCTTGAGGTTCTTCTTCCACTCCTCGGAGGGGATGTAAACGAAGTCCCAAGCGACAGTCTTCTTGCCGTCCTTGGCCATAGCAACGGCCTGCTGAGAGAAGACGTTGGTGGTCTCCTTAGCGCTCTTGAACGGGGCGGTCAGGCCCATCTTGTCAGCGATGATGCTGGTGGCGGTGTCAGAAGTGACGCACCAATACATGAAGTCCTCGGTGGCCTTCTGGGCATCCTCGGAAGCCTGGGAGCTGACGCACCAGTAGTTCTCGCCGCCGGAGCACAGGCCCTGGTTCTCCTCGCCGTCGACGCCGATGTAGATCGGCAGCATGCCGAGCTGGTCGTCGGTCATACCGGCCTTGGTGAGGTCGGCGTAGGCCCAAGAGCCGTTCTGGTAGAAGACGGCCTTGCCGGTTGCGAACTCGTTGGTGGCGTCGTCACCGGTCTTGGAGGCGAGCTGCGAAGGATCGCAGGTGGAGTCGGTGATGTACAGGTCGAAGATCTGCTTAAAGTTGTCGAGATACTCGCCCTTGATCTCGTCGTCCTCCTGGTTGTGCTCCTTCTCGAACTCGTAGTAGAGCGGGAGGTTGGCGAGGTGGGTGGTGTAGCGCCAGCTGGAGGAGTCATCCATGCCGGCGGAAGTGAAGGCACCGTCAACGCCGAGCTCGTCCTTGCGGGCCTGGATGTCATCGGCGCAAGCCTTCAGCTTGTCGAAGGAGTTGATGTCCTCGGCCTTGTAGCCGGCCTTCTCGAGGAGCTCCTTGTTGTAGATGATGCCGTAGCTCTCCTGAACCCAGTCGATACCCAGATCCTTGCCGTCGGACTGCAGCGCCAGGGAGTCGTCGATAAGCTCGCCGCGGAGCTTGGTGTCGGAAAGATCGGCGCAGTAGTCCTTCCAGTTCTTAAGACCGGTGGGGCCGTTGACCTGGAACAGCGTCGGAGCGGAGCTCTTGGACATCTCGGACTTGAGCTTCTCCTCGTAGGTGTTGGAGGCGGCGGTCACGATCTTGACCTCGACGCCCTTCTCCTTCTTGTACGCCTTGGCGATCTCCTTCCACTCCTTGTCGACCTCGGGCTTGAACTGGAGGAAGTAGACCTCGGCAGCGTCACCAGAAGCAGAGGAGCCAGAGCCGGCAGAACCACCGCAGCCCACGAGGCCCAGACCAAGAACCGCAGCCGCGGAACCAGCAAAGCCCAGGAACTGCCTTCTGCTCATTTCGTTCTTCATTACAATCCACCCTTTCACACCGTGGCGGCACCCTTTGCCGCCGCCTTCGGAGATTGGCTCGGGGACTTTGCCCCTTTTGCTGACTTGTACAATACGCTATTTGGCTAGTTGTTTGAACAAGTATTACTAGAGCGGTAGAAAAACTTCGGTGAACGGTAATTTCAGCTTGATACTTGACAAGTTTTGTATAAACAATTATTTATTATCGAATGCAGAGAAAACGCCCGGTCAAGCCGATGCATCGTCGGTTTGACCGGGCGTTTTCGCTTTGAGGGCATGAGTCTCGTCAGGCTGCGAGCTAGCCGGCTATCGCTTGGAGTTGACACGGTAGTGGAAGATCTCGGGATGCGTGCGGGCATGCGTGACCTCGAACAAGATGCCGTCCGAAGTGTACGACTGGCTCTCCATGACGGCGACACAGTTGTACTTGCCAAGGTCCAAGTAGCTGCAGTCCTCATCGTTGGCGAGCTCGACACTCACCGTACGGCGGCTCGCCATCACTTTGATGCCGCGCTTGTGCTCCAGATAGCCTGTCTCTTATACACATCTCCGAGCCCACGAGACATGCGCAGATCTCG
>USHF01000033.1 GCA_900554465.1 uncultured Collinsella sp. | reverse complement strand
CAGATGTGTATAAGAGACAGGCTCTAGCTCGGCTAGGCGCTGGGCGACGTCAACGAGGAGGTCGTCAAGCGCGCGCAGATCCGCCGCACCATCGAGGACCACCTGGCCCGCCAGTTCGAGCTGTGGCCGCGCGGCGTGAAGGTGCTCTCGCTCTTCTTCATCGACCGCGTCGACCGATACCGCGTCTACGAGCCCGAAGTCCACGACGGCCTGTACGCCCTGATGTTTGAGGAGGAGTACGCAGGTGCCCTGAACTCGAAGGCGCCTCGTCGCATCGCAAAGGCGGCGGGGATCGGCAAGGGCACGTGGCTCGAGTGCTACGAAGCCGTCGGCGCCCCGCTGGTGCGCGACCCCCACGCCGTGCACCAGGGATACTTCGCCAAGGACAAGAAGGGCAAGTTCAAGGACTCCAAGGGAGCCGCCGGCACCGCCGACGACGCCGGGGCCTTCGAGCTCATCATGCAGAAGAAGGAGACGCTCATCTCCTTCCCGGACGGCAAGGACGCGGACAAGGACGTCTCTTTCGTCTTCAGCCACTCCGCGCTCAAGGAGGGCTGGGACAACCCCAACGTGTTCCAGATCTGCACGCTCGCCGAGACAAAGGACAACCTGACCAAGCGCCAGAAGATCGGCCGCGGTCTGCGCCTGTGCGTGAACCAGGATGGCGAGCGCCTGTACGACCCAGAGGCGAACGTGCTCACCGTCATCGCGAACGAGAGCTACGACGACTTCGCCAACGGCCTGCAGAAGGAGCTTGAGGCTGAGGACTTCAAGTTCGGCGTCATCACTCCGGAGAGCTTCACGAAGGTCACGGTCAAGGGCGATGATGGCGTCGAGGAGCGCCTGGGCTACGAGAAGTCCAAGCAGGTCTACGACCACCTCGTCGCGACCGGCATGGTCGACGGCAAGGGCGCGGTGACGCCCGAGCTGAAGGCGGCCGCCGAGGAGGGCAAGGTCGAGCTCCCCGCCGAGCTCGAGCCTGCCAAGGAGCAGGTCGAGGCGATCATCATCCACAAGTCCCAGAGGGTCCAGATCCGTGACAAGGCCAAGGAGGTCTCGGTCGAGCTGCAGAAGGACGTCACGCTCGACCCTGCGTTCCAGGCCCTGTGGGACCGCATCCGCCAGCGCACGCGCTTCCAGGTCGAGGTCGACTCCGGCAAGCTCATCGAGCATGCCATCGAAGCTGTCGACGGCATGCTCGCCGTGCGCCCGCCCCAGGTGACGAGCGAGCGTGCCTCGCTGGGCATCGACGACGCGGGCGTGAGCGCCGAGGGCACGGGCACCTCCGTGGTGTCCGTTTCGGGAAAGGTGAAATACGACCTTCCCGACCCGATCGCAGAGCTGCAGGACGCCGTCGGGCTCACCCGCGGCACCATCAAGGCGATCCTCGAGGGCTGCAGCCGCCTCGACGAGTTCGAGATCGACCCCGCGACCTTCCTCGCGCAGGTCGGCGACAAGATCAACCGCGTGAAGAACGACCTCATCGCCCAGGGCATCAAGTACGTGCGCCTTCCCGAGGACGAGTGGTACACCATGCGCGACCTCGAGCTTGACGACTACACGGCCTACCTTGGGCAGAACGCGTGGAAGCCGGACATGACGAGCAAGAGCCTGTACAACTACGTGGTCTACGACTCGGCGGGGGTCGAGCGCTCCTTTGCCGAGGCTCTAGACAAGCAGGAGGAGGTTCTCGTGTTCGCGAAATTGCCCTCGGCGTTCAAGATCGACACGCCGCTCGGCAGTTACAACCCCGACTGGGCGTACGTCGAGGAGGCCGACGGCGAGCGCCGCGTGTACTTCGTGACCGAGACCAAGGGCGGCAAGAACGGCGAGCCCGCCCTGCGCGACGCGGAGAAGATCAAGATCGGCTGCGCCAAGAAGCACTTCGAGGCGCTGGACCTCGGAAACGACTTCCATTACAACGTGCGCACGACCTACCAATACGAGGCGGTGAAGGCTTAGGATGTCGAAGCTGCCCGGAAAGATGACGCGAAAGCAGCACTGGGTGCCGCGGTTCTACCTGCGCCATTTCGCGGATTCCTCCGGGCAGCTTCATGCCTACAGCAGACAGAAGGGCTCCTTCTTCCGCACGAATTGCGAGAACCTTTGCAGCATGCGCGATCTTTATGAGGTCGAGCATGCCGATGCGACAGGCGATGCGACAGACAGATTCTATGCGCAGAACCTCATCGAGGTTAAGCTATCTGAGCTCGAGAGCCGCATCGCGCCGCTTTACGATCGCTTTTTGGAACGCCAGAAAGAAGACCAGTGCGAAGACGAAGGGTATTCTGATGGGAAAGCCGCCGTTTGCGAGCTGGCAGCAAATATCATCGTCCGGCACCCTATCAGTATGCGCGTCGACAAGAAATGGTCACGCGAGACTGCCGAAGAGCTGCTCAGAAACGTTCATCTGACACCCTATGAGCTCGGCTTGCTCGATTGGTCGGATTGGCGCGGGGATTCCCAAGCGGTGGTCGAGCTTGCCGCCGCCGCAACCATGCTCTTCTCCAACGATGATATTGTGCCAGTTAACCGTATTCGAAAGGCTTTTTTTGAGAAGAGCTTCTCCATCCTTAGGGCACCCGTCGGCTCAGGGTTCGTTACGACGTCGATGCCTATGTTCATCATCGGGCCCGAGGACGACTCGTACGATTTTCATCTCGCGTATATGCCGTTGAGCAGTGAGTATGCTGCGGTCTTTTCAGATGACCCTCTATTTCCGCCGTTTGCGAGACTCGGTTTTTCGGGCGTCGAGTTCATGAACCGACTTCTTCTGCTTAACTGCGAGCATTGGGATGTCGCCATATCGAGGGGAAGCGGCCCGCTCGAGCACGCGGTACGCGATTGGAGTCAAGCGAACAGTGCCGAATTCATGCACGAGATGTTCACGCGCGACGGCAGGGAGCTATCCCTCGACACAGTGATCTACGACCGCTCGAAGAAGAAGGGGCAGACGATGATCGATACCATCGACCGTGGCTGCCTCGAGGGCGGCTGCCTTGATGACGAGGACCTGCGCATCATCTTCGAGCACCTTCTGGGGAGAAGACGGCAAGGACCGGGAACATTAAAGGGTCAAGCAGCGTATTGATAAAATTGACCCCGCCAGCAATAACCGCAAAGGATAGATAGGGCTTTAAGGATGGATGCAGGAAAAGCAACGATAAGCGGCGTGTTCAACGGATCGCGCCTGCTCGAAATACCTTTTTACCAAAGGGCGTACGTCTGGGGAGAAGAGCAATGGGAGCGTTTCCTCGGCGACATGGAGTTCGTCACGGCCTCGAAGCGGCCCTATTTCCTGGGCTCCATCATCCTGAAGCAGGCCTCCTCCGGCAACACCTGGTCCGAGGTCTCCGAGGTTCGCACCGTCATCGACGGCCAGCAGCGACTCACGACCATGGTCATCTTCTTCAAGGCACTCTGTGCAAAAAACGGCACCAACAATTTGTTTGAGCGAGATTTCGTCCTGGAGACCGGCGATGTCGCCTTGCGGCACGGCAAGTACGACCGGCAGGATTTCGAAAAGGTCGTCAGCGCCACGGGCTGCGAACCCCTCGAGGGCTCCTCGGCCATCGTCCTTGCCTACAACTACTTCCTCAAGAATATCGACCCGGAGAAGGTCGACAGGAACACGATCAAGTCGAACGTCCAGTTCGTCTGCATCGATCTTACCGAGGGCGAGGACGAGCAGCAGATATTCGACACCATCAACTCGCTCGGGGTGCGCCTGACGACGGCGGAGCTCCTTAAGAACTACTTCTTCAACCGCGAGAACGAGCAGGCGTTCAAGGAGTGCTGGGAAGACGTCTTCGAGCCCACGGCTGAGAAGAGGGAGTATTGGGAGCAGGAGATCGTTACCGGGCGCATCAAGCGCACGCTCGTCGACCTCTTCTTCGACGCGTTCCTCCAGATCCTGGTTCAGGACAAGAGGCGTGGCGTCACGACCGAGGACAAGCTCTTCTATTCGCGTACTTCGAACCTCTTCCAGTCCTACAAGGACTTCATCGGCAGGTACTGCAACGGAGACAAGGACGAGATCCTCAGCAGCATGAAGGCGTATGCCAAGGTGTTCGAGTCCACGTTTGACCCAAGCTGCTGCGACGCGGACATCCCCTCCGCCCCCGGCATCGAGCGCCTGAACGTGCTCATATTCGGCCTCAAGAACTCGACGCTCATCCCGTACGTGCTCTACGTTCGCAAGAACGCGGAGTCTTCGGGCGAGGAATCCGAGGTCTTCGCCCTGCTTGAGACCTACATCGTCCGCCGAACGCTGGTTCAGGCGACCACGAAGAACTACAACAGGCTGTTCACCTCGCTGATCCTGAACGGGGTGAAGGACGCGGAGGCGCTGAGGAAGGCTCTCGAAGCCAATGACGAGGCGACGACGTACATGCCCGGCGACGCCGAGGTTCGAGCGGCATTCGAGGAATCGTGTCTGTACAACCTCCAGTCCAAGGGCGTCCTCTATCTGCTGGAAAGCGCCATTCGCCCAGGCATGAGCAGCACGGCCCTGCTCGGGTTCAACCAGTACACCCTCGAGCACATGATGCCCAAGAAGTGGCGAAACAAATGGGGAGCCCTCGACGATGAGGCTGCCACGCGAAGGGACCGGAAGCTCCTCACGCTCGGCAACCTCGCCATCATCACGCATTCGCTCAACGCCTCCATCCGCGATGCCGATTGGACCACCAAGAAGCAGGGAAAGGGATACAAGGACGGCTTGGCCCTCTGCGCCGCCGGCCTTGCGACCATGGCCGATGCCCTAGAGAAGGAGTCTTGGAACGAGGGCGATATCGCCGATCGCGCCGAATGGCTTGCGGACAAGGCGTTGGAGGTCTGGCGCTAGGCCCTACCTGCGTCCCATCTCGAAGATGCTTGCGGTGTCGGAACCCGCATCGATGACGGATGGAACCGGCTCTTCCAAAAACGTAGTTCGTGGCGATGTCTCTTCCGTCGGCGCGTCAACAGGCTCGCCGAGCGCTAGGAAGAACCTCATCACGTGCTCAATTCTCTGTTGCAGGGACTCGCTCAGCTCGCCGTAGGAGGCCGCCAGCCGCACCTCCTTGGCCAATTCCGCCATCGAGTCCCTCAGTGCCTTCTGCACGCTCACGGAGGGCCTCACCTCGACCTGGGTATCGGTGAGCTTGGCGATGATGTAGTCCTGCCTGTTCATGCCGCTCCAGGCTGCCATCTCGCATATGAGCTTGCGCTCCTCGGGCGTGCAGCGGAACGCCATCGTCTTGCTGCGCTTGCGGGCGCTGTTCTCGCACGGCATCCTTCTTACCCCCTCGCCCCGTCGAGCGCGGCGGCCATCTCGTCCTGCTTCGTGGGGAACAGGTGCGCGTAGCGGTAGGTGATGTCCACCGCCTCGTGGCCCATGCGCTCGGCGATGGCCAGCGCGGAGAAGCCCATCTCTATCAGCAGGCTCACATGGCTGTGGCGTATGTCGTGTATGCGGATGCGCTTCACGCCCGACGCCTTGCACCCGCGCTCCATCTCGTGGGCCAGGAAGTGCTTGGTCACGGCGAACAGGCGCTCGTCGGGGGCGACGTCGTCGCGCATCTCGATGAAGTCCGCCATCTCGTCGCGCAGGAAGGCGGGCATGACGATCGTGCGCACGGACTTGGGCGTCTTGGGGTCGGTCACGGTGTCAACGCCGTTGAGGCTCTGGTACGACTTGTTGATGCGCAGCCGCGAGCTCTCCAGCATGAAGTCGGACGGCGTGAGCGCCAGGAGCTCGCCGCAGCGTATGCCCGTCCAGTAAAGCAGCTCGAAGGCGTGGAATGAGAGAGGCTTGTCCATGACGGCCTCGCTGAACCTCAGGTACTCGTCCTTGGTCCAGAACTGCATCTCGCCGCCCTTCTTCGAGCCTATCTTGTCGACCCTGCGCACCGGGTTGTCGCTGAGGCCGTAGTAGCGCTCGGCGTGGTTGAAGATGGCGTTGAGCTGGTTGTTCACTGTGCGCAGGTACGTCGGTGCCCAGGGCTTCCCGTCGGCGTCCCGGTGCTCGGTGAGCTCGTTTTGCCACCTGATGACGTCGATCGGCCTCACGTCGCACATGCGCATGTCCCCGAAGAACGGCACGAGCTTGTCGTTGATGATGTACTCCTTGGTGATCCACGTGTGCTCGCGTATGCGCGGCTTCACCTCGGAGGCGTACACCTCGACGAACTCGGAGAACGTCATGTCCATGGCCCCGCCGTTAAGGCTCTTGAACTGGCTCTCCCACACTGCGGCCTCCACCTCGGAGGAGAAGCCGCGCTTCGTCTTGTGGCGCTTCGAGCCGCGGGCGTCGCGGTAGTAGCACTGCACGTAGAACGTGCCGTTGCCGTCGTCCTTGTACACGGGCATGTCAGTCCACCTCCGGGAAGTACAGGGCGTCGAAGACGTCGCTTCGAACGCGCCCGCGGATGACCACGCGCCCGCGCGCCTCCTGCTCGGCGTTTATCTTCCTGATCACCTCGTAGGCGCTGCCTTTCTTGATCCTCAGCAGCTCCGCGACCTCGTCGGCGTCCAGCATGTGCGGCCTCGGCGTCTTCGCCACCTTCTCGTCCATGGCTCCTCCAATCAATGGCGTACGGATACGTACGGTTCACAGATTCAGAGTAAACGTACATATCTGTACTGTCAATAGAATTGCGTACATTTGCGTACGCTGATAAGATGTGCTGGTACGTAATTCCAGGAGGAGGGCTCATGTCCGTAGGCGAGAACATAAGGCGGTACCGCAAGTCGCGCGGCATGACGCAGGCGCAGCTCGCCGAGGCGGTCGGCCTGACCGAGGGGGCCGTGCGCCACTACGAGAGCGGCATCCGCGCCGTGAAGCCCGAGCTGCTCGAGTCCATCTCCGCGGCGCTCGGCGTGTCCGTCAACGCCCTCAAGGATTACGGCGTCGAGACTGCGGGCGACCTCATGTCGCTGCTCGTGCGGCTCGAGGACTCCTTCGGCATCGTGCCCGCAGCCGACGGCACGGGCCTCTCCCTGAACCCCAAGGCGCCGCACGCGCCCAAAGCCGCGATGGCGATCGAACTGTGGGCAGAGAAGCGCGCGCAGCTCGAAAACGGCAAGATCGACGCCGACGAATACGAGGACTGGAAAGCCTCGCTGTAGCGGCTCTCCGCATTTCGCGATCAACGCAACCGAATCAGGACGGTGGACCAGGCGGCGAGCGCCGCTCGGGCCTGCGTAAGCTGAGTTTTTACTCCCCATTGCATGCCAAGGCATTTCCGGCGCACCTGGGGAGTAAATGACGCGGTGGCTTACACGGCGGCACGCGGCAGTACGCCGCGGCATTTCCCCTGGTTACTCCCGTTTTCATTGAGGCGGCGAGATTCTTTACTCCCCATTAACCACCTGGGAAAACGCTGTGAGAAGACCGCCGAAAAGCCTATTGAGTTCGATTTGAGTTTCACAGGCCCCGAAACGGCCCCGTTTGGCTCTCGGAGACAAAAATCGTGCGTCTACTCACTTGGGATGAATCCTTACTCCCGTTCCTCCGAATGCCGCACCGTGCCTTGCCGTCTTGAAACACGGGGGAGTAAATTGCGAAATCGCAGGTGAAAGGGAGTAAAACGACAAAGAAAAAGCCTCCGTCCCAACGCGGGAACGGAGGCTCGGTTATCGTATTTACTCACCAACATCGCTGGCGGCTTTGCCATGACTCTCGTACGAAACGAAACTCAGCGGCACAGTGCGGCACTCAAAAATGCAGGTCAGAACCCTATCAGCCTACTCCCACTCGATGGTCGCGGGCGGCTTGGACGTGATGTCGTAGCACACGCGGTTGGCGCCGGGAACCTCGGCCACGATGCGGCCGGAAATGCGGGCCAGCACGTCGTAGGGCAGCTTGGCCCAGTCGGCGGTCATGGCGTCACTGGACTCGACGGCGCGCAGGATGATCGGGCGCTGGTAGGTGCGCTCGTCGCCCATAACGCCGACGGACTTGATGTCAGGCAGGACGGCGAAGTACTGCCAGCAGGAGTGCTCACTGTTGCGCTCGCCGGTCTGCTCGAACAGGCGCGCGTTGTACTCGTCCAGCTCCTCGCGCACGATGGCGTCGGCGTTCTTCAGGATCTCGAGCTTCTCGGGGCTCACCGCGCCGATGATGCGAATCGCCAGGCCGGGGCCCGGGAACGGCTGACGGTGCACGATGTGCTCGGGCAGGCCCAGCGCCAGGCCCAGTTCGCGCACCTCGTCCTTGAAAAAGTGGTCGAGCGGCTCGATGAGATCGAAGTGCACGCCCTCGGGGAACGGGATGAGGTTGTGGTGGCTCTTGATGGTGGCCGTCTTGCCGCCGGTCTTGCGGGCGCCGCTCTCGATGATGTCGGGGTAGATGGTGCCCTGCGCCAGGTACTTCACCGGGCGGCCGTCGGTCTCCAGATCCTTCGCCACGGCGAAGAACTCGTTCCAGAACTGCGTGCCGATGATGCGACGCTTCTCCTCGGGATCGGTCACGCCATCGAGCAGCGCGGCGTAGCGCGCCTCCGCGTGCACGTGCACGAAGTCGACGTCGAACTGCTTGGTGAAGACCTCCTCCACCTGCTCCGGCTCGCCCTTGCGCAGCAGACCATGGTTGATGAACACGCAGGTCATCTGGCGGCCGACGGCGCGGGCGCCCAAGGCCGCGACCACGGAGGAGTCGACGCCGCCGGACAGCGCCAGGATCACGCGGTCCTCGCCAACGGCGGCGCGGAACTCGCCCACCATGGTCTCGACCAGGTTGTCCATGGTCCAGCTGGCCTCAAGCCCGCAGATGTCGAACAGGAAGTTACGGAGCAGCTGCTGGCCGTGCTCGGTGTGCTTGACCTCGGGGTGGAACTGCGTGGTGAAAATCTTGCGCTCGACGCACTCCATGGCGGCAACCGGGCATACGTCGGTGCTGGCGGTAACGGTAAAGCCCTCGGGCACCTCGGACACGGCGTCGCGGTGGCTCATCCACACGGTCTGCTCCATGGGCGTGGAGTTAAAGAGCTTGGCGCCAGCCGTGCGCGTGATGGTGGCGCGGCCGTACTCGCCCACCTCGGAGTGGCCGACCTTGCCGCCGAGCGTCACGGCCGTGATCTGATGGCCGTAGCAAAAGCCCAGGACGGGAAGGCCAAGGTCAAAGATGGCGGGATCGATGGACGGAGCGTCCTCGGCGTACACGGAGGCCGGGCCGCCGGAAAGGATGAGCGCAGAGGCGTTCATCTCGCGAATCTCATCGGCCGAGATGTCGCAGGGAACGATCTCGGAATACACGTTGAGGTCGCGGACGCGACGGGCAATGAGCTGACCGTACTGCGCACCAAAGTCGAGTACGAGGACCTTTGCGGAAGCCTTTTGATCCATGGTTTCCCCCTCTTGTTGGCGGGGAGCCGGTGCCCACCCGCGTGAATGAACGATAATAACTTCCATAGTGTACACGTTATATGGGGTTTCTCGTCCCTCGCGGCCATCAGCGCACGGCAAACGCACGACCTGGGCCCTTATTTGACGGCAGTTGAAGTATTACTAAACATTACAGATGATGTATTACGTTTGAACATTGGACGCCCTGTGCCACAATACTGCCGAACGACTCCGCCCTTGCGGCGACAAAACCGATAGGAATACCAGCATGAAGCGCATCCTTCTCATCGCCACGGGCGGCACCATCGCATCGACCGAGGACGGCAACGGCCTCTCCCCCGCCCTGACCGGTGAGGAGCTCGCCCAGAGCGTCCCCGAGATCTCGGGCCTCTGCGAGCTCGACGTCGTGCAGCCCATGAACATCGACAGCACCAATATGCGCCCCAGTGACTGGATGCGTATCCGCGACGTCATCGTCGAGGGTTATGCCGACCACGACGGCTTTGTGATTCTGCACGGCACCGACACCATGAGCTACACCGCGGCGGCGCTTTCCTATCTGATTCAGGACAGCCCCAAGCCTATCGTACTCACCGGCTCGCAAAAGCCCATGGGCAATCCCTTTACCGACGCCAAGCTCAACCTGTACCAGAGCCTGCTCTATGCGCTCGACGAGCACTCGCACGACGTCTCAATCGTGTTTGGCGGCGTAGCCATTGCCGGTACGCGCGCCCGCAAACAGCGCACCATGAGCTTTAACGCGTTCATTAGCGTCAACTATCCGCCCATCGCCTATATCCGCAACGACCGCATCGTGCGCAACGGGCTTCACGGCACGCATCAGGGCGAAAACCCGGTGCGTTTCTACGACAGCATCGACCCGCGCGTATTTGTACTCAAGCTCACGCCCGGCGTAAACCCGGGCATCCTCGACGCCCTTGCCGATAGCTACGACGCTGCAATCCTTGAGACCTTTGGCATTGGCGGTATCCCCGAGTTTGGCGAGTCGGGCGAGTCGTTCCAAGAGGCGATTTTCCGCTGGGTCGATTCGGGCCGCACCGTCGTTATGACCACGCAGGTCCCCGAAGAGGGCCTTGACCTGGGTGTTTATGAGGTCGGCCGTGCCTACGCCGATCATCCGGGCATTTTGCGCGGCGACGATATGACAACCGAGACGCTCGTGGCCAAAACCATGTGGGCACTCGGCCAGTCACGCGATGCCGCCGAGATCCAGCGCCTGTTCTACAGCCAAGTCAACCACGACCGCATCCCGATGGCGTAATTCAGTTATCGACGGGTATCCCCTATTCGATCCCCTCGAGAAGCTCTGACACCGTCATGCCGAGTGCGGGCGCGATCTTAAATAGAACCTTGAGCGTGAAATTTGCCGTCCCATCTTCGATTCGGTCGAGGTAGGGTCGGCTGATTCCTGTCGCCACACAAAAATCAACCTTGGAGATACCAAGGTCCCTGCGTGTCTCTTCGACCCGCCTGCCAAGAATCTGTTTCGCACGTTCGTCCATGCAGCCGAGTTTGAAATGGAGCTGAACAAAAACGTAAACTATAGTTTACGTTTTGCCGAATACACAGGAGTTTTCTATGTCGGGTTCTTCGGTCCGCATGTACCGAGCCACGCTTCGCACAAACAGCGCACCGCCCAAGCTCGTCGTCGTTGAAGCAGAATGTCTTTCGCCCGATGAGCGCACAGCATTCGCATTGCTATCAAGTCGAGTCGCCGCTGTTCTGGTCCCTTGCCCGGCGCAAGGTGAACTTGCCATCCAATGCCAAGCGCACAGTTGCTCGCTCAATCAGGCTGCCGTAATCGCAACCAGTCAACGCGGCCTGCCGCTCCTTTTAGAAGCCGGTATCGCGCTCTGCCTCCGCGGTGCCGGATACGAAAACGAGGCCGCCGCCGATGTAGTCTTTCAACCACGATCGAGCGGCGGCCTCGCAGCAGCCATCGAATATGCTTGCAGGCTCGTTGCCTAAAGGCGCAAGCTAAAAGCCCAGGCCAAAGCCCATACCGGTAATCGCCGAATACATAAAGTAGACGTTGATTACGTTGAGAAACACACCCGTGATGCAGCCGTTTCGCAGGTAGCGCTCGCACACGATGCGCGCCATGGCGGCGGATTCCTCATTGTTCTTTGCCTGGCGTCCCGCCGTAAAGTACGTCGCCACGCTCAGCAGCTGTCTCTTATACACATCTCCGAGCCCACGAGACATGCGCAGATCTCG
>USHF01000032.1 GCA_900554465.1 uncultured Collinsella sp. | reverse complement strand
CGAGATCTGCGCATGTCTCGTGGGCTCGGAGATGTGTATAAGAGACAGGTGCCGGTGTCTTCGCTCACCGAGAGTGAGAGCCGTCGCCTGCTGCAGGCCGAAAGCGTGCTCAAGACGCGCATCATCGGTCAGGACGAGGCCGTCGAGGCCGTTGCCAAGGCCGTGCGCCGCAGCCGCTCGCCGCTCAAGGACCCTCGTCGCCCCGGCGGCAGCTTTATCTTCCTGGGCCCCACCGGCACGGGCAAGACCGAGCTCGCCAAGACGCTCGCCGAGTATCTCTTTGGCAGCAAGGACGCGCTCATCAGCTTCGACATGTCGGAGTTTGGCAGTGAGTTCGAGGTCTCCAAGCTTATCGGTAGCCCCCCGGGTTACGTGGGCCACGACGAGGGCGGTCAGCTCACCAAGGCCGTTCGTCGTCATCCGTACTCGGTCGTGCTGTTCGATGAGATCGAGAAAGCGCACCCTGATATCTTCAACATCTTGCTGCAGGTGCTGGAGGAGGGCCGCCTGACCGATAGCCAGGGCAAGACGGTCGACTTCCGCAATACGGTGATCATCATGACGTCAAACGTGGGCGCCCGCGAGATTGCGCAGGATGCGAGCGTGGGCTTTGGCACCACCGGCGAGCAGGGTCTCACGTCGAGCGAGATCCGCGGCCGTGCGATGGGCGAGCTCAAGCGCCTGTTTCGCCCCGAGCTGCTCAACCGTATCGACGACATTGTGGTGTTCCAGAAGCTCTCGGGCGAGAACCTGACCAAGATCGCTCACCTGCTGGTGGACGACCTGCGTCAGCGCCTGATCGCCAACGGCATGAACATCAAGCTCACCGATGCGGCCTACGACAAGATCGTGGCCGAGGGCACTGACCTCACCAATGGCGCGCGTCCGCTGCGCCGTGCCATCCAAAAGCTCATCGAGGATCCGCTGTCCGAGGAGCTGCTGGCCGGCGAGTGGGGCGAGGGCGATACCGTTCTGTGCGATGTGGCCGATGGCAAGTTTGTCTTTAGCCACGGCACGGGCGAGATCCCGGCACCGCGTCCGGCGGGCACGCTCGGTGGCGATACCGCTCCGGCGGCGCCGCACACTGGCAGCGCTGCGCCCGTCAGCGGCGGCGTGACCTCGGGCCCCGGCGGCATGATGCAAGCCGGCTCCGGCGCGCTGTAGAGTGTGGCGACAATTTGATCTATGCAATCGGGGCGTTCCGGCAAGGGCGCCTCGATTTGTTGAGCTGCGGTAGTTGTGACCATTTCGCTATTCGGTCCGCCGTTAGCCGATGATGCGAGGGCGCTCGGCGTTTTCGACTGGTTTATGCAAACGAAGTCTGGGAATATACAAGGCGCATGTCTTATTGTCTAACCAGTTGCGCCAAGGAGGCACCATGGTCTACAAGATTACCGGCTACGAACCCGCCCAGCTGTTCCATTTCTTTGAGGAGGTCAGCGCGATCCCCCGTGGGTCTGGCAACGAGAAGGGCATCAGCGATTTCCTGGTTGCGTTTGCCAAGGAGCGCGGCCTTGATGTGTACCAGGACGAGGTCTACAACGTCATCATTCGCAAGCCCGCATCTGCCGGTGCCGAGAATGCCCCGACCGTGATGTTGCAGGGCCATATCGACATGGTGTGCGACAAGTTGGGCTCCGTTGAGCACGACTTTACGACCGATGGTATCGATCTGGTCGTCAAGGACGGTGTCCTTACCGCCAACGGCACCACTCTGGGTGCCGACAACGGCATCGCCGTCGCGCTTATGCTTACCGTGCTCAACGATGATTCGATTGCCCATCCGGCTCTCGAGTGCGTATTCACCACCGACGAGGAGACTGGCCTGGTCGGCGCTGAGACGCTCGACAAGTCCCAGATTAGCGCCCGCACCATGATTAATCTCGACTCCGAGGAAGAGGGCGTTGCCACCGTCAGCTGCGCCGGCGGCGTCGTCGTTACCTACACCTGCCCGATCGCGCGCGAGCACAAGATCGGCAGCACCCTCACGCTCGACGTCTCCGGCCTGCTGGGCGGTCACTCCGGCAGCGATATCCACCTGGAGCGCGGCAACGGCAACCTCATCATGGCCCGCATCATCGACCGCCTGATGGTTGCCGGCGAGCCCGCCATCGTCAGCTTCAACGGCGGCACCAAGGACAACGCCATCAACCGTGAGTGCAAGGCCGTTCTGGTCTATGCCGACCACGCTGCCGCCGAGGCCGCGGCCCAGATCGCAAAGGGCATCATTGCCGACGTCACCGCCGAGCTCGAGGTCTTCGACCCTGGCTTTACCTGCACCGTCGAGATTGCCGACGACGCCGAGGTTGAGGCCATGGACCAGAAGTCCGCGCTTGCCCTCATCCGTGCCCTGCGTCTTGCCCCCAACGGCGTGATCCGCCGCAACGTCGCCACCGACGGCTCCGTCGAGGTTTCCTCCAACATCGGCGTGGTTGCCACCTCTGACGACGAGGTCAAGATCATGCTGTCCCCGCGCTCCTCGATCACCTCGCTGCAGAACGAGTTTAAGGACCGCCTGCAGACGCTGGCCGATGTCCTGGGCTTCGACGCCAAGTTCGAGTTTGAGTATCCCGGTTGGAGCTATGCCGAGCATTCGCCGGTCCGCGACGTCTTCGTCGAGAGCTATCGCGAGCTCTTTGGCTCCGAGCTGCGCATCGAGTCCATTCACGCCGGCCTTGAGTGCGGCCTGTTTGCCGAGGCCCTGCACGGACTGGACGCCATCGCCGTGGGCCCGACGCTCTCCGATGTCCACACCCCGGACGAGAGCATGGAACTCGCTTCTGCCGAGCGCTTCTACGAGCTGCTCATCGACGTCCTCAAGCGCCTCGCTGCGTAAAGGTTGCGCTAGCAGCAGTCCGAGTCACGTGCTGGTGGATTGCAAATGACATTACGAGAGGGGGCACCCGAGCTTTTGCGACGGGTGCCCCCTCTCTTCTTTTAAGAAATGGGAAATTGATTGGCGTCTAGCCCATATCCGCCTTGATGAGGTCGAGGGTGCGCTGGCAGTTTTCGCGGACGGGGCCGAGCATATGCTCGCGCAGGTCCGCCATGCCGGGCAGGTCGGCGTATTCGTCCATGACCTCTTCCATGCAGATAGGCACTTCGTAGACAAGGTCCATCATGGTTGTAAAGCAAAACTTCTCGGATAGCCCGGCATCGGTGAGCGCCGTCTCCAGCGCGGGGTCGCCCATACCGTGGTATCGGCGGATAGCACCTGGACCGATGCGCCCCACACGATTTTCGCCGCCAACGCTCATAGCAAGGCGTGCCCGACGTCGCATGCGCTCATACGCCAAGCCCGATGCGACATCGTACATTCGAGCCATCATGGCTGCGCCGTCGTTTCCAAGGAACAGAGAATAGTTTTTCGCATGCGCATCCGGTGCGCCGATAATGGCGTTGAAGAACAGTATCTGCGTAAACAGATGCAGGTTAAGTTGATGGTGGCTCGTAGTTACGAGGAGCTCTTGAATGTCGCGTGTGGTCGGGCCGCCGTCTGCCGTGTACTTTTGGGCGGGCATCACCCCAAGTGCCTGACAGAGGTCTTCTTGATGTAGGCGCCTGATCGTTCCGTCTTCGACTTTCACGCGGTCATAGCGCTCAACAATGAGGGTAGGTTCGTCCTCAAACATACGATATTCGACGTTTGCCGTTGCGATACCGGCGCGCTGGGCGCTTTTCATGCAGACAAACTCATTGAGAGCCTCGAGTTTAAATCCGTTAACGCCATTTTTGAAAATATGCGCCGTGGGCGAGGAGCCCATGCATTCGCACCAGCGGCCGTTAATGAACGCGAGCGCGAACTTGCCCTGGTTGCCTCCAAGTGACCAACTTTCATCTAGACCCATCCACGATGCATCGCGGTCATCTCTGATCTACTTGAGGCGGAGAGCAATTTCGTGGTCGTCTATAGGGCGGTAATCGCCAGCGCGATGCAGGACGGCGTCGGCATCTTCTTCGGCATAAAACTGCACTCCGCCCGGACAGTCGAGTCCGATATGGCTGAGCAACGCAACGGGATTGTTGGGCCTAACGTCGAATTCGGCGGCAATCGCTTTTCGCTGGTCCTCGCTATCGGGTAGAAGGCCAAACAGGTACGGATTCATGACCTGTTGTCCGTATGTGCGATTCGATACGGGTATGTTGGTCGATAGGGCTGGCCCGTCATAGTCATGATCGTAGGTAAAGCTGATAAGACCGTTCTCATCTTGCGTGAGCGTTCCCGCAGGTACGCCGCAAATAATGGTCCGAAGTGATGTTCTGGCCATTGGCTATTTCCCTTCGGGCTTGGTTTGGTTAGATGCGTTTGCGGCAATCGAGACTCCGAGATTGGACATGACGAAATCGGCGAAGATCTCGTCGTAAAGTGCGGATGTAAAGGGGGCATCTGCAAGAGCCGGAATGGCGGTACTACGACTGTTGCGATGATGGGGACGTTGAGTGTGATGGCGCCTGGGGATGCTGCGAGGCAGCGGATTGGCATGCGGAGCGTCGACTGGTCGCTCATTTTTTGCTTCGCCGATATCCCCTTGAGCGGCGAGTGCCAGTCCAAGAGCATTGAAAATCGTCAGCAGCTTGTCGAGTCGAATGCCGGTGGCGTCTCCTAGCTCGAGCGATGCGAGCAGGCGCTCCGAAACACTGGCCGTTTTGGCGAGGGCGGCACGGGTGAGACCCTGAGCCTCGCGTGCCTGGCGCACGTAGATGCCAGCTTGGCGTGGTGTGGTGATGGGAAGGGTATCCATGGCGATCTCCAACATGCAGACTTTTGCATATCAGTATGACATGCAAAAGTCTGCACGAAAAGGCCTCATGCAAAACTTTGCATGAGGCCTTGTACTGGCGTTGAGTTTTGAGCGATTGCGTTTGGCGTTACAGCGCCAAAATCCCCAGATGCTCAAGCAAGATCTTAAGTCCGATGAGGGTGAGCACGATGCCGCCCACGATGGTGGCGGGTTTTTCGTAGCGTGCGCCAAAGGTGTGGCCAATCGCCACGCCGGCGACAGAGAAGATAAACGTTGTGACGCCGATAAGCGATACGGCGGGAACGATGTCGACCGAGAGTGCCGCAAACGAGATGCCTACGGCTAGGGCATCAATCGAGGTGGCGATGGCAAGGATTAGGTACTCGCCCAGGTCAATCCTCTCGGCATTCTTGTTGTCGCCTTCGTCCTCGTCCTCGGTAAAGGCCTCCCACAGCATTTTGCCGCCGATGAAGGCGAGCAGAATAAAGGCGATCCAGTGGTCGATGGGTCCGATGATGCCCATGAATTGACTGCCAAGCGCCCATCCGATTACGGGCATGCCGGCCTGAAAGCCGCCAAAGAATAGGCCGAGCACCGCGGCGACTTTAAGGTTGATCTTCTTCATGCCAAGGCCCTTGCAGATGGATACGGCAAAGGCGTCCATCGAAAGGCCAACGGCGAGCAGCACGAGCTCTGCGAGTCCCATAGTCTGGCTCTCTCTGCGGGCGGGCCCGCGTGTACCTCTTGGGGGAGTAACAAAAAAGACCCGTGGCGTACGCGTTGCGCGCACAGCCACGAGTCTCGTTCATTAAGGCAAGCCAGGCCGCATCGGCCAGTGTGTTGACTTACCGCGCCACCGGAGGCGAACCCGGTCACGCGACTACTCCCTCATTCATGTGAACCCCGATGCTACCACATAAGCAGCTCATTTGGGTTGGGGCTCTTTTGACTACCCCAGCGGTGTTCGCTCATTCTGTAAGCATCGGATTTCGCAAGCGCTGCGGGGACAAACCGTGAGAAACTATTTAGCGTTTATGGAGCGTATACGATGGGAGCGATGCCTTGGATAAGAACGAGCTGCAAAAGCGTATGGAACAGGCTATTCGCCTGACTGCCCCCGGCCAGCCGATCCGCACCGCCCTCGACATGATCATTGCTGGTCACCTGGGTGCCCTTATCTGCGTCGGCGACACCGAAAACGTACTCGCTGCCGGTAACGACGGCTTCCCGCTCAACATTTCGTTTACCTCGAACCGCCTGTTCGAGCTTTCCAAGATGGACGGCGCCATCGTCATCGATGGCGACCTCACCCAGATCCTGCGCGCCAACTTCCACCTCAATCCCGATCCCTCGCTCGCCACGAGTGAAACGGGCATGCGTCACCGTACTGCCGCTCGCATGTCGGTGCTCACCGACGCCATCGTGATCTCGGTTTCGGCTCGTCGTGCCGTCGTCAACGTGTACGTTCACGGCAAGAGCTATGAGATCCAGCCCGTCACCACCATCATGAGCTCGGTCAACCAGCTCGTCGCCACGCTCCAGACTACCCGTCAGTCGCTCGATCGCTCCCTGCTGCGCCTGACGGCCCTCGAGCTCGATGACTACGTTACGCTCGCCGATATCACCGGCATTTTCTCGAGTTTCGAGATCATGCAGCAGGCAAAGACTGAGCTTAAGGATTGCATTGTCAAGCTGGGCAACCAGGGCAAGCTCGTGCAGATGCAGCTCGAGCAGCTCGCCGGCTCCAGCATGGATACCGAGTACGACCTGATGATTCGCGACTATGCGAGCGATTCCTCCGAGGCCAATGCCGAAAAGATCCGCGCCAACCTGAGCCGTATGACGCCTAAGGACCTGTCCGACCCGCAGCACGTGGCGGCAGTTCTGGGTTACGACGACCTGGACGAGGACTCCGTCATGACACCGCTGGGCCTGCGCACGCTTTCGCGCGTGTCCGTCGTGCGCGACGGCGTGGCCGAGAAGATCGTCGACGAGTATGGATCGCTACAGGAGCTCATGGACGACATCAGCGAGGATCCGGAGCGCCTGGGCGACTTTGGCGTCAACAACCCTGCCATTCTTGCGGACTCCCTGTACCGCATGAAGGGCACCAAACAGGGGAACGCATAATGGCGCCCGTATGTGCCGTGGTCGTTGCCGGTGGCAGCGGCCAGCGCTTTGGTAACCCCGGTGGCAAGCAGCTCGTCAATGTAGCGGGCCGTCCGCTTATGAGCTGGTCCATCCGCGCATTTGACCGTAGCGATAAGGTCGGCCACATCGTGGTGGTGTGTCCTGCCGAGCGTCGTGCCGAGATGCGCCGCCTGGCCATCGACCCGTATTCGTATAACACGCCCATCAGCTTTGCCGATGCCGGCGAGGCTCGCCAGGATTCCACCCGCGCAGGCGTGCACGCGGTGCCGGCGGGCTTTGAATACGTCGCCATCCACGATGGCGCCCGTCCGCTCATTACGACCGAGGCTATCGACCACGCTATCGACGTGCTCGTGAGCGACCGTGCCCTCGACGGTGTCGTGTGCGGCCAGCCTGCCATCGACACACTCAAAATCGTCGATGGCGACAACATCGTCGAGACGCCGCCGCGCGAGCTGTACTGGGCCGCGCAGACGCCGCAGATTTTTAGTGTCGACGCCATGAAGCGCGCCCATGCCGCGGCGATTGCCGAGGGCTTTATCGGCACGGACGATTCGTCACTGGTCGAGCGCATGGGCGGGCGCGTCCGCTGCGTCCAGAGCCCGCGCGATAACCTTAAGGTGACGGTGCCCGAGGACCTGCGTCCCGTAACCGCGATTCTGCTTGGCCGCATGGCCGAGGGAGAGGACCTTCCCCATGTTCAGTAACCTGCGCATTGGCCATGGCTACGACGTTCACCGTTTGGTGGAGGGGCGTCGATGTATCATCGGCGGGGTCGACATCCCCTACGAGCGCGGCCTGCTGGGCCACTCGGATGCCGATGTGCTCGCGCACGCCTTGGCCGACGCCATTCTGGGCGCCTGCCGCGGGGGAGATATCGGCAAGCTATTCCCCGACACCGATCCCGCCTACGAGGGTGCCGATTCGATGGTGCTGCTCGCCCGCGTGATGGACTATGCGCGCGAGCTGGGCTTTGAGTTTGTTGATGCCGATTGCACCATTGCCTGTCAGCAACCCAAGATCACTCCGCACCGCGATGCCATGCGCGCCAACCTTGCCCATGCCCTGGGCGTCGACGTGGAAAACGTGGGCGTCGCCGCCACTACGACCGAAAAGCTCGGTTGGGAAGGCCAGGGCGAGGGAATCGGTGCCTGGGCCGTCTGCCTGCTACAGAAAACCGTTAAGGAGTAACGAATGCGTATCTACAACAGCGCTACCCATAAAAAGGAAGAGTTCCAGCCCATCGAGTCCGGCAAGGTCCGCATGTACGTGTGCGGCCCCACGGTCTACGACAACATCCACATCGGCAATGCCCGCACGTTCATCAGCTTTGACGTGATTCGCCGCTGGCTCATCGCGAGCGGCTACGAGGTCACGTTCGCCCAGAACCTCACCGATGTCGATGACAAGATCATCAAGCGCGCCAACGAGCAGGGCAGAACGGCCGCCGAGGTCGCGACGGAGTTCTCCGACAAGTTCATCGGCGTTATGCGCGCCGCCAACGTGCTCGATCCCGATGTGCGCCCCCGCGCCACCAAGGAGATCGGCCCCATGATCGCTATGATCAAGACGCTCATCGAGCAGGGCCACGCTTACGCAGCCGATAACGGCGACGTGTACTTTGCCGTGCGCAGCGATTCCAACTATGGTCAGGTCTCGGGCCGCAACATCGATGACCTTATGGTTGGCGCGCGCATCGAGGAGAACGAGGACAAGAACGATCCGCTCGACTTTGCCCTGTGGAAGGCCGCTAAGCCCGGCGAACCCAGCTGGCCGAGCCCCTGGGGCGAAGGCCGTCCCGGTTGGCACACCGAGTGCGCCGCCATGGTGCACCGCTACCTGGGCACTCCGATCGACATCCACGGCGGCGGCTCCGACCTTGCCTTCCCGCATCACGAGAACGAGTGCGCCCAGGCCACCTGCGCCTGGCACCAGGGCTTCTCCAACACCTGGATGCACACGGGCATGCTGCTGGTCGACGGCGAGAAGATGTCCAAGTCGCTCGGTAACTTCTTTACGCTGGCCGAGGTGCTCGAGCAGCACTCTGCCGCGGCCCTGCGCCTGCTGATGCTGCAGACGAGCTATCGCTCGCCTCTCGATTTCTCTTGGGAGCGCCTGGAGGGTGCCGAGAACTCGCTCACGCGTATCGCCGGTACGGTCGAGAACCTGCGCTGGGCCGCGAACCATGCGACGGCCGATGCCGATGAGGCAGCATCCGAAGCGTTTGCCGCCAAGGCCGCCGAGACCCGTGCCGCCTTTAAGGAGTGCATGGACGACGACTTTAACACCGCCGGTGCCATGGGTGCTGTCTTTGGCTTTGTCACCGAGTGCAACCAGTACCTGGAGCAGGCGGGCGACGCTGCCGACAAGGCCGTTGCCTTGGCCGCCGCCGATACGCTGGTCGAGCTGCTCGATACGTTTGGTGTTGAGCTTCCCGAGCCCAAGGTCGAGCTGCCGCTGGGTCTGCTGGGCGTTGCCGCCGGTTTGGTTGCCTACACGGGTGACGACGTGGATGAGGCCGCTGCCAAGATTCTCGAGGCTCGCGCCGAGGCCCGTGCCGCCAAGAACTGGGATCTGGCGGATGCCATCCGCGACCAGCTCAAGGACCTGGGCCTGACGATTGAAGATACTGCCGCGGGTACTCGTATTAAGAGTCTCTAGTATTTGTCGACCGTTCGAGGTGCGGCAGATTGCCTTGAAAGAGGAGGGCATAGACCTGGTGGTCATGCCCGACGATTGAAAGGCAAAGTGCCGTGGCTCGGACGGTCGATTCTTGTTCGTTATCTATTTAAGGAGGCCGTTTTATGGCCGACAATCGCAAGCGTGCGCCTCGTGGCGGCAAGCAGGCCGCTTCTGGCTCGCGTCCGATTCGCCGCAACGACCGCGCTGCCACTCCCAAGGGCCAGCGCGAGCGCTCCCAAGCCCAGGCTGCGCGTTCGCAGCGAGATCGCAACCGCGACAACGTTCAGGTTCCCAAGGGCGAGTTTATCGAAGGTCGTCGTGCTGCCGCCGAGGCACTGCGTACCGGCTTTCCCGTCAAGTGCGCGCTCATCGCCGAGGGCGGGGAGCGCGATGCCGCCTTGTCGCGCCTGGTCGACGACCTCAACGCCGCGGACGTCCGCATTAAGTATGTGCCGCGCACGCAGCTCGATGCGCTGTCGAGCCATGGCGCTCACCAGGGCATTGCGCTCGAGGTGGGCAATTTCCCCTATGCCGATGTCGCCGATATTCTCGATCGCGCGGGTGAAGGACCGGCGCTCGTCGTCGTGCTCGACCATGTGACCGACGATGGCAATTTTGGTGCGATCGTGCGCTCTGCCGAGGTCGTGGGCGCAGCGGGCGTCATCATTGCCAACAAGCGCGCCGCCGGTGTGACCGTGGGCAGCTACAAAACCTCCGCTGGTGCCGTCATGCACCTGCCCATCGCGCAGGTTCCCAATATCGCCCGAGCGCTTGACGACCTCAAGGCCGCCAGCTTTTGGGTGGGCGGTGCTTCCGAGCACGCCGAGGGCAGTTGCTGGGATGCTCCCTTCGAGGGCCGCGTTGCGCTCGTCATGGGCTCAGAGGGCGACGGCATCTCGCGCCTGGTGCTCGAGAAATGCGACTTTTTGACCAAGCTTCCCCAGCGCGGCATGACCGAGAGTCTCAATGTGGCCCAGGCGACCACCGCGCTGTGCTTTGAGTGGCTGCGCCGCAATGCCGGCGAGCTCATGGGGGAGGAGTAGCGCATGTCCAAGAAGAACCGCGCCAAGTCCAAGGCCAAGCGCTTTGGCGAAGGCTCGGCCAAGCCGATTGTTTCGGCCGCGACCTATGGCGTGGGCGGCAATGCGTTTGCGCAGGCCATCGCCGACCCGGTCTCGACGGTGCACTCCAATAAGCCCGAGCTGCTGGTGGTCGACGGCTACAACGTGATCCACTGCACGCCGCGCTACGAAAAGCTCGTCTACGACCATTCCGATGATCCGTATTCCAGCGACGTTCACGATATGGCGCGCACGGCACTCATCAACGATGTTGCCGCGTTTGCCCAGGGCCGCTACGAGACCGTAATCGTGTTTGACGGCGCGGGCAATATCTCCAGCGAGCGCCCCAACCTGCCGGCCCGCGGCGTGCGCATCGAGTTTTCGCCGACGGGCGTATCGGCCGACACCGTGGTGCAGAAGCTCTGCATCGAGGCGCGCGAGGAAGGCCGCGCGTGCTCCGTGGTGTCGAGCGACGGCACGATCCAGGCCGTCGTCATGGGTAAGGGCGTTACGCGCATCTCGAGCCGCATGCTGGTGGACGAGATCAAGCAGATAGATAACGATGTTCACGAGGCAGAGGAAGCTCCGCAGATCAAGATGACCCTGGGCAGCCGCCTGAGCCCCGATGCCCTGGCCAAGCTCAAGGCCCTGCGCGGGAGGTAGGGGATTATCCATAGAGACCCGTTTCCCAATTGGCCGGCCCGTTGATTTGTAATCAACGGACTGTGGGTTGCCGTCGCCAAAACGAATAGTTTTTGGTTTTGGCGAACGGATAAAACTATTCGTTCTGACGAATAGTTTTGAGATATGGTCGGTCGAAGGGTCTGTTGCGCCTCGTCCGCAATTCCTTTATTCTTAACTGGCTTCGCGCGAAAGCGCCAAGTGTGCCAGTGTGGCGCAACGGTAGCGCAACTGATTTGTAATCAGTGGGTTGCAGGTTCGATTCCTGTCACTGGCT
>USHF01000031.1 GCA_900554465.1 uncultured Collinsella sp. | reverse complement strand
ATTCAGGGTATGGCCATCGACGTCCATACCCGTAAGTCCCGCGTGGCCAAGCCCAAGGGCGGCCTTTCGGGCCCGCTGTGCCACCACATCGCCGTGCGCATGGTCTGGGAGGTCGCCCAGGCCGTCGATATCCCCATCAACGGTGTCGGCGGTGTCATGACCGGCGAGGATGCGGCCGAGTTTATCCTGGCCGGTGCCACCTGCGTGTCGGTCGGCATGGCCAACTTTGTCGATCCGTGTGCTTCGCTCAAGATCGCGCATGAGCTCGAGGCCTGGGCCGAGTCCCAGGGCGTGAAGGACATCAACGAACTGGTAGGTGCGTTCGAATGCTAGAGACCGATGCCCGCGACCGTGTTATCGTCGCCCTCGACTGCGACCGTGAGCGTGCGCTCGAGCTCGCCCATGAGCTTTCGGGCCATGCCGCCTGGCTCAAGGTGGGCATGACGCTCTATTACGCCGAGGGTCCCGAGATCGTCAAGACGTTCAAGGACCTGGGCTTCAAGGTCTTCCTCGACCTTAAGTTCCATGACATTCCGCATCAGGTGCGCGGTGCCGCCCGTTCGGCCTCGCTTGCCGGTGCCGACCTGCTCTCGGTCCACGGCTTGGGTTCGGGCGCTATGCTCGCCGCGTGCCGTGAGGGTGCCGAGGTGGCGCGCGAGGACCGCGCCAAGCTCGTCGCCATTACCGTGCTCACGAGTATGAACCAGGATGCGCTGGCCGAGATCGGCGTCGAGTCGCCCGTTGCCGAGGAAGCCGCCCGTCTGGCAAAGCTTGCCCAGACCAACGGCATCGACGGCATCGTGTGCTCGCCGATGGAGGCTCACGACATGCGTGAGCTGCTGGGTCCCGATGCCCTGATCGTTACTCCGGGTGTGCGTCCGGTGGGTGCCGCTCTTGGTGACCAGTCTCGTGTGGCGACGCCTTCCCAGGCTATCGAGCGTGGCGCAAGCCACATTGTGGTGGGCCGTCCCATCACCGGTGCCGACGATCCGGTTGCCGCCTTTGACGCCATCGTCGCCGAGCTGGTCGAAAACGTCGCGTAAAAGATTCCCCTAAGTCACCACTTTTGGGTTTCATTAGCACAAATTTGCCCCTGTACCTGCGAAAACTTTCCTACCCTTTGTGTGGAATCGCAGGTCAGGGGCTTAACTTTGACCTCCGTATATTGCACTTTTCGCAGGTATCGTCTAATCTATGGAGCCGTCGATTAGGCATTTTGTACGTTCTACGTGCTAAAATGCCAATTATTGAATCAGATATAACCCAACTATTTGGAGGTACGAATGGCACTCCCTCAGCTTACCGACGAGCAGCGCAAGCAGGCTCTTGAGAAGGCTGCTGCCGCACGTCACGCCCGCGCTGAGCTTCGCGAGCAGATCAAGAAGGGCGAGAAGTCCCTCGAGTCCGTGCTCAACTCCGATGACCCCATCGCTTCCCGCATGAAGGTTTCCACCCTCATCGAGTCCCTCCCCGGTTATGGCAAGGCCAAGGCCGCCAAGATCATGGAGGAGCTCGGTATCTCCGCTACTCGTCGCGTCCAGGGCCTCGGCGTCCGTCAGCGCGAGCAGCTCCTCGAGCAGCTGACTAAATAAGTGAGCGCTCAGGATTCCAAGCTCTTTGTGATTTCTGGACCGTCAGGCGCAGGCAAGGGTACGCTCGTCACTCGTGTGCGCGAGCGCCGCTCGAACCTGGGTCTGACGGTTTCGGCTACCACGCGAGCACCACGCAAAGGTGAGGTCGACGGCGTCAACTACTTTTTTCTGACGCGCGAGGAGTTCGACCGCCGCGTGGCAAACGGTGAGTTTGTTGAGTGGGCCGAGGTCCACGGTAACTGCTACGGCACGTTGGTGAGCGAGGTCACATCCAAGCTCGCCTCGGGCTCGTCTCTGATTTTGGAGATCGATGTCCAGGGCGCCCTGCAGGTGAAGGAGCGTTTCCCCGAGGCCGTGCTGATCTTTATCAAGCCGCCTTCGCTTGAGGTGCTCCGCGAGCGTCTAGTCGGTCGCGGTACCGAGACGCCCGAGACGATTGAGCTGCGTATGGCAAACGCCGCCGATGAGCTTGCCCTTGCCGACCGCTACGACGACGTCGTGGTGAATGACGATCTCGACCGCGCGACCGATGAGCTCGTTCGCGTTCTCGATATGCATGAAAGGATCTGAGGTCCGTGTCCGTTGTAAAGCCTTGCATTGACGATCTTCTGGAGAAGACCGATCACAACCGCTTCCTGCTCGCTTCGCTTGCCTCCAAGCGCGCCTGCGACATCAATAGCATGCTGCGTGGCCAGCACAACCGCGTGCTTGCCGTCCAGGATGTCGATGACATCACCATCGGGCTTTCCGGTGCCGATACCATCTCGATGGCTATGGACGAGATTGTCGACGGCGACATCTCTTACGACGAGGCCCGTTACGAGAAGGCGCTCGGCCACAAGGTTGCTGAAGCCTAAATGGCGGCTCGCGTCTGCCTAGTCCACTATCACGAGGTAGGGCTGAAGGGCAAGAACCGCGCACATTTTGAGCATATCCTCATGGATAACATTAAGGCGGCCTTGGCCGCCTTTTCCGTGAACGCCGTGTCTCGAATTTCCGGTTATATCCTCGTGACCTTTAACGAGCATCAGGCCGACGAGGCGGCGCGCGTCATCCGCACCGTCCCCGGCGTTGCCCGTGTGTCCCTGGCGTACCACACCAACCGCGACCCGCAGGAGTACTGCGCCGCCGCCGTCAAGGCGCTGCGCGAGTTTGGCCCCTTCGATTCGTTTAAGGTGCATGCCAAGCGCTCCAATACCGACTATGAGCTCACCTCGATCGATATTAATCGTCAGGTGGGCGAGGTGCTGTGCGAGGCGTTTCCCGATAAAAAGGTTCAAATGCACGACCCCGATGCGATGGTGCACGTACTGGTGGTCCAGGGTAGCGTTTACGTGTACGCACGCTCCGAGCGCGGCGTGGGCGGTCTGCCGGTGGGATCTGCCGGCAAGGTCGTGACGCTTCTGTCGTCGGGCATCGATTCTCCGGTGGCGACCTGGATGCTCGCGCGTCGCGGCGCGGTTTGCGTGCCGGTGCATTTCTCCGGTCGTCCGCAGACGCCCGATACGAGCGAGTATTTGGTGCAGGATATCATCCGTGCGCTTGAGCCGGGTGTCCAGATCGGCCGCCTGTACGTGGTGCCGTTTGGCGACTGCCAGCGTGAGATTTCGGTCACCTGTCCCAGCAACCTGCGCGTGATCATGTATCGCCGCATTATGTATTCGGTTGCTGAGCGCATTGCACACATCGAGGGTGCCAGGGCCATCGTTACGGGCGAATCGCTTGGGCAGGTTGCCTCCCAAACGCTTGAGAACATCATGGCCGTCAACGAAGCCGTGAAGATTCCCGTGTTCCGTCCTCTCATCGGTTCGGACAAACAGGAGATCATCGCACGCGCCGAGGAGATCGGTACGTTCGATATCTCGACTGAGGCCGCTCCCGACTGCTGTACGCTGTTTATGCCGCGCCGTCCCGAGACGCACGCTAAACTCGATGCCGTGCATGAGGCCTGGGAACTGTTTGATCACGAGGAGATGATTGAGCGTCTGCTCAAGCAGACCGAGTACATCGACTTCGAGAGCAACACGTACAAGGCCCCTAAGACCTTAAAACGCAAACATTCTGAGCTTGCTCCGCGTGAGATTTACCAAGATTACGAGTAATTGCCTGCATAGACCGACGATGCGCCTGTATCGTCGGTCTTTTGCTATCTGGGCAAATGATGCCAAGATGTTCATTCGCTGACGTGTGTCTGAATAAATGGACATTTTTTCGCAAGGTTTTGGTCAGCTTTTGGTTTGACCGCGAAAACTGGTGTGGACGTGCGGAAGCTGCGGCGTTCGTTTCCTGACACGATGGTGTTGGGAGGTTTTGCTATGGCGCAGCGCGAACAACACGAACGAGTCAAAAAGATGGACCGCTGGGCGGGCAAACTGCTCGGTCATAAGGCAGTGGCGATGGCGATACTGGTCGTCATTGCGATGGCGAGTGGACTGGCAATGGCGAACTTTGGCGGCGGTGCCGGCGGTGTGTCGTTTGAGCGCACTGATGGTTCGGGCACGTTAGTGGAGCCGGGATCCGGTGATGCTTCGAGTGGAAAGACATCTGAAGGCTCTTCGCCTAAGGCGTCTGCCGCGGCAGAGGTCTATGTCGATGTTGATGGCGCCGTGGTGTCACCCGGTGTATATCGCCTCAAAGACGGGGCGCGGGTGGCTCAGGCGATTGATGCCGCCGGCGGGCTGGCGCCCGAAGCAGACGTTACGGGGCTTAATCGTGCATCCAAGGTCACTGATGGACAAAAAATTCACGTTCCAACGGTAGGGGAGCAGCAGGTGCCCATTGCGGAAGCCGGTGTTGATGGTGGGACTTCCGCATCATCAGGCGTCGGTGGCGCAACAGGCCTAGTAAACATTAATACGGCAAGCTCGGCAGAGCTGCAGACGCTCTCGGGAATCGGTCCCTCAATGGCACAGTCGATTATCGATGAGCGGACAAAGAACGGTGCTTTTGCTTCGGTTGACGATCTGATGCGCGTGTCGGGAATCGGCGAGAAGAAGCTTGCCAAAATCAAAGATTGCATCTGCGTATGAGTGCGACCGAGCGAGAGCACGTGATGCCTCCGCGGCCCCTGATTCCGTGGACGATGACCCTGTGTGCCGGCATGTGCGTGAGCTGCGCCTTGGTGCTCAGCATAGCCGCTGATGCGCTGCTGAGGGAGCGGGCGACGGCGGTCGGGCCGCTATGGGCCATTCCCGTTGCGGCAGCGGTTTTCGTTGTGCTGGCTCACTCTTGTGCGAGGCTTGCCCCTTTGAAGCGGTGGCTGTATGCCGCGTCCGTCGGTCTCGTGGCGGGAGCGGTCGTCTCGGCGTGGTGGGCTGTGGGTGCGCTAAGCGCCTCGAGGGCGCTCGACGGTCGAGCGGCAAGCGGCCTCGAGTTTGTCGTGCAGGGTGATCCATCCATAAACGACGACGTGTATTCCTATACCTGCGAGGCACGCGCGGACGGTAAGAACTTGGCAACGGTTCGCCTATCGTGTGATCGTGAGCTCAAGGTCGGGGCGCACGTGCGTGTTATCGGTCGCGTTTCACGTTTTGAGAACGATGCATATGGACGATCGCGTGTGCTCCGAGGCGAGGTGCGCAAGGTTAAAGCCGTTCGGATTGTGTCAGTCGATGAAGGCTCTCCGGTGCCGCTGCTTCGGCTGAGAAATGGGCTGCTTGCGTCCATCGCGCCTGCGACAGACCCGGCGCGTGCGCTCATAGCCGGTGTCGTCTGCGGTCGTTCGGCCGAGCTGCGCGCCCAGCCGGCGGGCGACTGGTTTTCTGTGACGGGAACGGCGCATCTTATCGCCGTCTCGGGCAGCCATTTGGCTATCGTGGGGTTTGTTATCGAGGGTGTATTGCAAAAGACTCGGTGCTCACGTGGTCTTCAGCGGGCGATATTGGCGATATTGCTTGTGGGCTATGCTGCCTTTACGGGCGCGTCTCCCTCGGCCGTGCGTGCGTGCTGCATGGTGTTCGCGACGCTTGTCGTAAACGGCGCGGGGCGTCGTCGGCACGGCCTTTCGACACTCTTCGTAACCATGTCCATCTTTGTGCTACTGCGGCCGACGGTGCTGTTCGAGATGGGCTTTCAGCTTTCATGCACCAGCGTCTTAGCCATTCTGTGCTTTTGCCCCTATGCGACCTACGCTTTGGGTGAGCTGGGTGTGCCATCGGGCGTTGCCAGCATGCTTTCCGTCACGCTGTGCTCGCAACTGGCGACACTTCCCATTACCATTCCTGCCTTCGGTACGTTCTCGCTCATTGCTCCGCTGGCAAATGCGGTCATCGGTCCGGTGGTGAGCGTACTGCTCGCTGTGTCGATCGTGCTGGCTCCCTTTTCGCTCGTGGGACCGTTGCGGACTTGGGCGCTCGTTGTGCCCATGATTGCCGCCCGTTGCGCGCTGTTCTTCGAGCAGCTGTTTGCCGCCATGCCGGGTGCATCCGTGAGCGTGCCGCCCGATAGCATGTGGATTTACCTAGTGCCGTGTTTTCTGGCGGTTCTGCTGGTCTGGTGGCCGCGTCCCCGTGCACGTCCTATGGCGGTGGGGCTTGCATGCCTGATGCTCTTGGCTGCGATTCCGTACGTCTATTGGGATCGATTCGCTCCGCCTTCGGTGACGGTGCTCGATGTGGGCCAGGCCGATGCGATTCTTATCCGCCAAGGCGGCGCAGTTGCACTTGTCGACTGCGGGCTCGACGAGCGTGTGGTTGCGGCGTTGGTTCGCAATAACGTGCACCATATCGATGCCGTTTTTGTGACGCATTGGGATGAGGACCACTGGGGTGGTTTGCCTGCCGTGCTCGAACAGTTTTCGGTCGGAACGATTGCCGTGGCGGCGGATGCGCTGGAGGATGCTCCTGCCGAGGTATTGAACCGACCTGGCGTGGAGTATCGGCAGGTGCGCCGTGGGGATACGGTCGATATCGGCTCATTTTGCGCTCGCGTGATGTGGCCATTCGAGTCCGTGGATGGCGAGGGAAATGAGGACTCGCTTGTCCTGCTGCTCTCTTATGTTCAGGAAGGCAAGAGCCTGCGAATACTTCTCACCGGTGATGCCGAGCTCGACCAAGAGCGGGAATTCGTGCAGGAGGTGGGGGATATCGATGTCCTTAAACTTGGGCATCACGGCTCCAAGGTTTCAGTCGATGGCGAGTTGCTGGACGTCTTGAAGCCCGAGCTTTCCCTCGCAAGCGCCGGTGAGGGGAATCGATACGGCCATCCGTCCGATGCCTGCATCGATGCCGTTAAGGAAGCGGGTGGTGATTTCGCGTGTACCATCGAACACGGCGACATTACCGTCACACCGACTGCGAATGGCTTTGCGATGCGATGCCAGCGACCGTGACGACGTCGTTGGCGTGTGGTGGGCCCCTGGGCTAGAATGGCACGGAACGAATACGAAGGCCTGCGGGAGGGGAGCGCAATGTCCGAAACCGGTTTGCTGCCGGCATATCTGATCGTCGGTACCGACGGAGTTAAGCGCGACCACGCCGTCTCGCGTATGAAAGCGCGTCTGGAAAAGTCGGGTATGGTCGAGTTCAACCTCGACGAGCGAGACATGACCAAGGACCCCGATATCGAGTCCATTATCGGATCGCTTAACACCTTTCCGATGGGCAGCGAGTTTCGTCTGGTAATCCTCGATGGCTGCTCAAAGCTCGCTAAGGCGGTCTCGGAGCCGCTCGTTGGGTATCTGGCGAGTCCCAGCCCCACAACGGTCTGCCTCATCATCGCCGACTCACTTGCCAAGAATACGCGCCTGTATAAGGCAATCGCCAAGATCGACAAGAAGGCTATCGTCGATTGCTCGGGTACCAAGCGCTGGGAACTGCCGCGCCGTGTTCAGCAGATGGCGACGCAGCGCGGTAAGTCGATTTCGACGGCGGCCGCCGAGGAGCTCGTCTCGCGTTCGGGCGAAAACACGCGCATGCTCGATAACGACTTGACTAAGCTTGCCCAGATGGTCGAGTCGCCCCAGATTGAACTTGCCGATGTTGAGCGCTGGATTGTACGTACGGCCGAGGTCCAACCCTGGGACTTCCTCAACGCCGTCTCGGCTCGCGATATGCGGCGTTCGCTCGAGCTCTTTAAGCTCCTGCCCTCCAAGAGCTACGTGTGGACTTACACATTGCTGTGCGGTCGCATTCGCGAGCTTATCGTCGCCAAGGCGCTCGACGCGCGTGGGCAGGGTCGCGAGCTGGCCGCAACGCTCAAGCTCCAGTCCTGGCAGGTCAAGAATCACCTTACCTGGGCGCGTCGTTTTTCGATGACCGAGCTCATCGCAGCGCTCGAGGGTGCCGTTGATGTGGAGCTCGCGCTCAAGGGTTCGGCAGATTCCGAGACCGCGCTTTTGCTCTGGATTACGAACATCTTGAGAAAATCGTGATGATACCTGCCTATTTGACAAATTCGTTCTATCCCTTTGAGGGGGAGCGTGCTATAGTAGGCGCTTGCATGACCTCACCGTGTCTCAGAGGTGTCATACATTTTTTGCAAGGAACTCGAAAGGAACTCCAGAAGTGGCAAACATCAAGTCTCAGAAGAAGCGTATCCGCACCAATGAGGCAGCTCGCATGCGTAACAAGGCTGTCAAGTCCGAGCTCAAGACGCTGACCAAGCACGTCCAGTCCGCCGTCGCCGAGGGCGACGCCGAGAAGGCCCAGGCTGCCCTCAAGACCGTCACCAAGCGTCTCGACATGGCTGCCGCCAAGCATGTTATCCACAAGAACCAGGCTTCCAACCGCAAGTCCGGTCTTGCCAAGCTCGTGAACAGCATCAACGCCTAAGTTGTAAATTTCACACCACACAGATTACGCGCATAAATGGAGCCTGTTTTATGGAACAGGCTCCATTTTTTGTACCGCTCGGGTAAGATAGTCCGCATGAATACTTCAATTGACATTTCCCACATCCGCAACTTCTCGATCGTTGCGCACATCGACCATGGCAAGTCCACGATCAGTGACCGCATCCTCGAGCTCACCCATACCGTCGACGAACGCGACATGGAGTCGCAGCTGCTCGACACCATGGATATCGAGCGCGAGCGCGGCATTACGATCAAGTCCAATGCCGTCCGCGTTTCCTATGACGCCGACGATGGTGAGACGTATCAGTTCAATCTGATCGATACGCCGGGCCACGTTGACTTTACCTACGAGGTCTCGCGTTCTCTGGCCGCCTGCGAGGGCGCGGTGCTCGTCGTCGATGCCACCCAGGGTGTCGAGGCGCAGACCGTCTCCAACGCGACGCTCGCCATGAACGCCAACTTGGACATTGTTCCGGCCATCAACAAGATCGACCTTCCCTCGGCGCATCCCGACGAGGTTAAGACCGAGATCGAGGATGACCTGGCGATCCCTGCCGATGATGCCGTGTGCGTCTCGGGCAAGACCGGCGAGGGCATCCACGATCTGCTGGAGTCCATTGTCTTTTTGATCTCTCCGCCCAAGGGCGATGCGAACGCGCCGCTCAAGGCACTCATCCTGGATTCGTACTTCGACGAGTATCGTGGTGTCGTCGCCACGGTGCGCGTCTTTGACGGCTCTATCAAAAAGGGCGATACCCTACTTATGATGCAGGTCAAGGGCGACTTTTTGGTCGACGGCGTGGGCGTCAAGCGTCCTGCCGAGACCCCGGTCGACGCGCTGACGGTCGGCGAGGTTGGCTATGTGGTCACGGGTCTGAAGGACCCCGAGGCTGTGCGCGTGGGCGATACCCTTACGTGGGCTTCCAACCCCTGTCCCGAGCCTCTGCCGGGCTACCGCGAGGCCAAGCCCATGGTCTACACGGGCCTGTTCCCGATCGACAACAAGGACTACGAGAACCTGCGCGACGCGCTCGATAAGCTGCACGTCAACGATCCGTCGTTGGTGTGGGAGCCCGAGACGTCGGTGGCGCTCGGCTTTGGCTTTCGCGTGGGCTTCCTGGGCCTGCTGCACATGGAAGTCGTCAAGGAACGCCTGGAGCGCGAGTTCAACCTGGACCTCATTGCCACGAGTCCCTCGGTCGACTATCACGTCTACAAGACCGACGGCGAAATGATCGATGTCCGCAGTCCGCAGGACCTTCCCGAGGCCACGCGCATCGAACGTATCGAGGAACCCTACCTCAAGGCAAAGATCATCTGTCCGCCTGAGTACACGGGTGCCGTCATGCAGCTCGCCATCGAGCACCGCGGCGTCACAACCGACATGATCCACCTGACGAGCAAATCGGTCGAGATGCGCTTCGATATGCCGCTCGCCGAGCTTATCTTGGACTTCTTTGACCAGCTCAAGAGCCGTACCAAGGGCTATGCTTCGCTCGATTACGAGTTCAACGAGTATCGTCCCTCCGAGCTCGTCAAGCTCGACATCCTGCTTTCGGGCGACGAGGTGGACGCGCTGTCGTTTATCGTCCATAAGGACAAGGCATATGGCCTGGCCCGTGGCTTGTGCGACAAGCTCAAGGAGATCATCCCGCGTCAGCTGTTCGAGGTGCCCATCCAGGGTGCTATCGGCAACAAGATCATCGCCCGTTCCACCGTCAAGGCGCGTCGCAAGGACGTTCTTGCAAAGTGCTACGGCGGCGATATCTCGCGTAAGCGCAAGCTGCTCGAGAAGCAGAAAGAGGGCAAGAAGCGCATGAAGGCCATCGGATCGGTCGAGGTCCCGCAGGAGGCCTTTATGGCGATCCTCAAGGTGGACGAGTAGGTCTATGGCTCTTTCCGAATATAGTCTGCGGCTGCTGGGCGCCTATGCCGAGCAGCCGTTCCTTATGGCTCCCATGGCGGGCGTGACCGACCCTGCCTATCGCATCATGTGTCGCCGCCGCGGTGCCAACCTTGCCTACAGCGAGATGGTGAGCGTGGCAGGCCTTGCCTATGCCAGCAACAAGACGTGGCGTCTGGTGCTGCCGGCCGACGAGGAGCAGCAAATCTGCGTGCAGCTCTTTGGTTCCAAGCCCGATCAGTTTGCGAGCGCCGTCGCTGCCGTCGAGGAACGTGTGGGCGATCGCCTGTCTTTGATTGATATCAACATGGCCTGCCCAGCTCGCAAGGTTGTCACCAAGGGCGAGGGCTCGGCGCTTATGCGCACGCCCGACCTGGCCGAGAAGATCGTCGAGGCAGCGGTGGGCGCGGCGCACGTGCCCGTGACCGTAAAGATCCGTAAGGGCTTTTACGCCGAAGATCGCAATGCCGCGACGTTTGCCCAGATGCTCGAGGGGGCAGGTGCATCTGCGGTGGCGGTGCATGGCCGCTGCGCCACACAACTCTATACGGGTCAGGCCGATTGGTCGGTCGTCGATGAGGTGGCCGACGCCGTCGAGATTCCCGTTATCGGTTCGGGCGACGTGTTCTCGGCCGAGGATGCGGCGGAGCATCTGAGCGGCTCGGGTGCCAGCGCGGTGTTTATTGCGCGCGGCATCTACGGCAATCCGTGGGTGTTCGGCGATGCCCGAGCCCTTGCACTCGATGGCACGCCGGTTCCTTCTCACTCCTCGGTCGAGCGCCTGGAGGCCCTGCGCGAGCACCTGACGTTGACGCACGAGCTTCTGCCGCTTATGTCGCGCGCCCGTACGTATGCAACCTGGTACTTAAAGGGCATGCCCCATGCCGCCGCCTGGCGCGCTCAGGTGGTGCGCTGCTCCACGTACGAGGAGTTTATGGCGCTGGTCGATGATATCGAGCGCGACGTGGTGGTCTGCGAGGCCGCGCTTGCCGCCGGCGAGCCGGTGCCCGCCCATCCGCTGGAGGCTTAAGGGTGGCCGTTACCGCGCTGTATGTGCACGTGCCGTTTTGCGCTCAGAAATGTCGCTATTGCGACTTTGACTCGCGCAGCGTGGCGCCGTGCGACCTGGACGCTGCGCTCGATGCCTATTTTGAGCAACTGTATGCGCGGCTCGATGCTTTTGGCAACGCTGGGGCCCTTGACCAGATCCGCACCGTCTATGTTGGCGGCGGCACGCCGTCGCTGGCGGGGGAGCGCCTGGTGGAGCTGGCGCGGCGTATTCGTACGTGGTGCGCTCCCGTTGAGTTTACCTGCGAGGCCAATCCTGAGTCGTTGACTTCGCAGCTTGCCGCGGCGCTTGCCGGGGTGGGCGTTACGCGCATTTCTCTGGGAGTCCAAACCCTCGACAACGCCGAGCTTGCCGCGATTGGCCGTATCCACGATTCGCACCGCGGCCTTGCAGCCATCGCCGCGGTGAGGGACGCTGGGCTCGATGTGTCCTGCGACTGTCTCTTATACACATCTGACGCTGCCGACGACTCCTTACGTGTAGAT
>USHF01000030.1 GCA_900554465.1 uncultured Collinsella sp. | reverse complement strand
TGTATAAGAGACAGGGGTGAGCCTAAGCCGGAGGCCAAGCTTCCGGGTGGCGTGGTGCAGCCCTCGTTGCCGTTTGGCGAACCTGAGCCCGCGACCGAGCCTGCAAGCGAGCAGGAGACGCCGGCCGCCGAGCAGGCTGCTGCCGCCGAGACCGTCGCGCCCGCGCCCGAGGCCACCGAGGCCGCATCGGAGCCCAATGACCGCCTGGCCGCCATGATGCGCCGCAGCGCCCGCCGCGAGGAAGCCTACGTGCCCACCTCGCAGCTCCGCCGCTTCACCCTGCCCGATTCGGCGCCCATCATGCGCCGCGTCATGGGCTTTCTGTCCGACCAGGCCCGCGCGCTCATCCACGCCGGCGTGTCGCGCGACCGCATCTGCATCGATCCCGGTCCGGGCTTTGGCAAGACGGCCAACGAGGACATCGTCATCCAGCGCTAGACTGCCAAGATGGCGTCACTGGGCTATCCGCTCATGTGCGCCGTATCGCGCAAGCGCTTTGTGGGCGCCGTCTCGGGCGTGACCGAGGCCGCCGAGCGCGATGCCGCTACGTTTGGCGTGTGCCTGGGCGCCATCCAGGCCGGTGCCAACATCGTGCGCGTGCACGACGCCGCGGGCTTTGCGCAGTTCCTGAATGGCTACTGGGCGGTTGCCAAGCCGCAGCCGCGCCGCGCGTTTGTGGCCGTGGGCTCCAACCTGGGGCATCGCTGCGACAACATCCGCGCCGCACGCGACATGATCGCCGAGATTCCACTTACCTGCGTGTCCAACTCCTCCAAGATCTACGAGAGCGAGCCGGCCTACGAGACGCGCCAGGACGCGTTTGCCAACGCCGTCATCGAGATCAAGACCGAGTTGGCGCCGCTGGTGCTGCTCGACGAGCTCATGAAGATCGAGGCCGAGCTGGGGCGCGACCGCTCCAAAAAGGCCAAGGCCAACGGCCCGCGCACCATCGACCTGGATCTGCTGTGGATGGACGGCGAGACCCACGGGGGCAAAAAGCTGCGCCTGCCGCATCCGCTGATCGGCGAGCGCGACTTTGTGCTGGTGCCGCTCGAGGATCTGATGCACGATCCGGCGCGGTTCTTCCGCTACAACGGCGTCGAGGTCAAGGAGCCCGAGGACCGCGTGGGCCATATCGTGGGCGAATTGGGGCGCATGTAGATGATCGAGATGAATGCTGTTGCCGCCGGCACCGAGCTCGACGCGGCGCGTGACGCGGGCCGCGAGGGCGTGTCCGCGGGCTGGTGCGCGTGGAGCGCGGGCGATGCTTCGCTGACGTTTTCGCTGGTCGTTCGCCCCGACGTGAACATGCACGCCTTTCACGGTCTTCCGTTTGTGGCCGCGATGGGCATGATGGACGCGCTCGTGGGCACGACGTCGACGCCGGGCCTGGGCCTTGCCGGCAAGGTGGGCATTGAGTGGCCGAGTGACATCGTGTGCGGTGCGCCTGCGTTTGAGACGTCACTCGCGCGTGTTGCCGTGAACGGCGGTGCCGGTGCTGCGGGCATGTTTGCCGCGGTGACGGTTGATATTGAGCGTGCGGCGCTGGGTGAGCTTGGTGTGGATATGGCAGATGAGGCGCTGATCGAGGCATTGGTCGCCGCCGTGCTGGTCCGCGTGGACACCTGGGCGGTTGCCGCCAACACACCACAGGGCGCTGCCGGCCCGCTGGCTCCGGTGCTGGGCGAGTACTTTGACATGGTGCCACTGTTGGGTCGTCAGGTCGCGGCGGTGTCGCCCAACGGCTTGCCGCTTGCGGTCGGTGTGTTTGCGGGCCTGGACATCTGGGGCCGCGCGACCATCAAGACCGATGCCGGCGAGCAGGAGTTTCCGCCCGAGGCCGTACGGATTCGCGGGCTGTAACGCGAGGCGCCCGCGCTCAAAGATAACGATGACAACAAGACCCTCCTCGGCCTGTGCCGGGGAGGGTTTCGCCTATCTGGTGAATGGGTTGCCAGCGCCCTATTCCTCAAAACTGAAAAATTATCGTTTTTGAGGAATAGGAAACATGCACGATATCGCTGTGCTGGGTGTATTCGAGGAGCCGCTATTCCTCATAATTGAAAATAATTCAGTTTTGAGGAATAGGCTTGGCGAACGTTTGCGGGGGCTGTGGCATCGGGCATGCTCGACTTAAGCCCCTGTCCTACCCCAGCTCCTGCATGCGGCGGTAGATTTCGCAGATGCCCTTGATGGTGAGTTGGCCGTCTACCACGTCGAAGGCATCGGTCGAATCGGCGACGATGCCGGCGAGACCGCCCGTGGCGATAACGGTGGCATCGTCGCGGCCCAGCTCGCGCTTCATGCGCGCGACCAGGCCCTCGGCCATGGCGGCAGCGCCCACCACGGCGCCGACCTTGATGCACTCCTCGGTATCGCGGCCGATGGCGTGCTCGGGCGCCTCGAGGGGAACGCTGGCGAGCTTGGCGGCTCGGGCGGCGAGCGCGTCCATGGAGATGCGGATGCCCGGCGCAATCGCTCCGCCAATGTAATAGCCGTCCTCGTCGATGACATCGATATTGGTCGCGGTGCCAAAGTCCACCACGATTGCCGGCGCGCCGTAGAAGGTCTCGGCTGCGACGGCGTTGGCGACGCGGTCGGCACCTACGGCCTGGGGGCGCGCCGCGCGCAGCTTGGTCACGGCGGCCGTCTGCGGCCCAATGACGATGGCGTCCGCCGCGATGCGGTCGGCCACGGCGTGCCACTCGCGCGAGAGCTGCGGCACCACGCCAGCAAAGGCAATCGCGTCGACCGCGTCGAGTGAGAGGCCGTACATCTTAAAGAAACCCATCAGGCGCACGTGGATCTCGTCGGCGGTATAGGAGCGGTCGGTGGGCATGCGCCACGACTGCACCAGCTCGTCTCCGTCAAACAGACCCATGGCCGTCTGCGTGTTTCCCATATCGATAGCGAGCAGCATGTCTACTCCCGGTGTCGGCATAAAAGGACGCGCACCATTGTATACGTGCCATCGACGGCGCTCGGCTGTGATTCGTTTACGGTGATAAGGGCTGAGAGGTTTAAATATGAAGGAATTATGCTCTACGAGATTTTCCTTGCCGTTTACCGAACTCCCACGTAATATTCTTTCTTGCGCACATGAGGCGCCCAGACATTGCGGGGTGGAGCAGTCTGGTAGCTCGCCGGGCTCATAACCCGGAGGTCGTAGGTTCAAATCCTGCCCCCGCGACCAAGAACTTGCAGCTCGTCGGCCTAGCCGGCGAGCTTTTTTGTTATCTGACGACCATGTTTTCGGCACGGTTTTCAACCTCTCAAACAAAATCTCGATCTGTAACGCGTAGACCCGATTTGGACGGCTAGATGTTACAGATCGAGATTTTCCGGCAGCCGGCCCCCGTTTGTCTAAATCTGTAACACGAGGGATGGATTTTGCCGAGTAGCTGTTACAGATTGAGATTTTGTTGTTGCTCTCCTTTATGAGTGAATCTTGACTCTTTTTATTATGTGAGGCGGACGGGCTATCGATAATCACGGGCTGGATGGATTGACTTGTCGATTGATAGATTCCAATTGGAAGGAGCTGCGACGACCCTTAACGATCCTTAACTAGAAACAGTGACGTCTTAAAAACAATAAAGGGGCCGCTATGTAGGGGCCGTCTATACGATGCCTTTGACTTACACTTCTTTATGGAGCCATGTAAGGAGGCGGCAATGCAGCAACCCATCGCGACAAACGATGTGATTCTATTTTCCACTCTCAGGGAGAATCAGTACTTCGATCGAAAGAGCGCCCGCAAGGATGACAAGGAGATTGCGAAGCATATTAGTGCATTCGCCAACTCGGCGGGAGGCAAGCTCGTTATCGGTATCGAGGATAATGGTGAGGTAACGGGCTTCAAGCGTAACGGCGCGCGCGACATTGAGAAATTCGAGCGCGCTGCGCTCACGACTTGCACGCCAACCCCTATTGTTCGCAAAGACCGAATCCCCGTGGTCAATTCTTCGGGCGAGGAGGACTTCGTTCTCGTTTTGGACATCGATGCCTCGACCAACCACTCTGTTGCTCGCGTGAGCGACGGCGAGGTTT
Organism: uncultured Collinsella sp.; assembly: GCA_900554465.1. Lineage (GTDB taxonomy): Bacteria > Actinomycetota > Coriobacteriia > Coriobacteriales > Coriobacteriaceae > Collinsella. Next base: position 7,811 of record USHF01000030.1, on the reverse strand, counting down.
TCTTGCGGCAGGACGACAAGAGCGCGAGGCTCAGCCGCGAACAGGTATTTGCCCTCGAGTACGATAAGGGGCAGAGAATCTTCGAGGACGAGCTTGTTGAGGATTCCTCCCTAGATGACGTGGACCATGAAGTGCTTGATCGCTACAAAGGGATTCTTGGAACCGAAGTTTCCGACGAGCAGGTCCTTAGAAGTCGTCGTTTTATGCGTGACGGAAAGCTGACCGTTGCTGGAGCCCTGCTATTCGCGCTGGATCCGTCCGCGATGATGCCACAGGCGCGAGTCCGTGTCCTGCGCTACGACGGCGTCAAAATGGAGACGGGCGAGCGTCTCAACATCACGAAAGAACGAAGCTTCTGTGGGCCGCTGCCTAAGGTGATCCAAGACGCCTACGAACTCATCTCGAGCATGCTCCGCGAATTTCAGTTCCTGGGGCCCGACGGGAAATTCCAGACCGTGCCTGAGTATCCTGAGTTCGCCTGGTTCGAGGGCTTGGTCAACGCGGTGACACATCGCGACTACTCGTTCCGCGGCGACTACATCCGGGTCTCGATGTTCGACGACCGTTTGGAAATCATCAGTCCAGGCGCGCTTCCCAATATCGTGACGCTCGACAACATGAGGACCACTCGTTACTCGCGCAACCCACGCATCGCGCGCACGCTGGTTGAATTTGGTTGGGTTCGGGAGCTAAACGAGGGCGTCAAGCGCATTTATACCGAGATGCAAAACTCTCTGCTCAATGATCCGGTCTACACGGAACCTGATGGGGCAAGGGTTCAGCTAACGCTTGAGAACAATATCGTTGCCAGAACCGTAAGGAGAAGCGAGGCTCTCGAGGACAAGGTATCACCGGAGGTGATCGCCTCATTGGGGGAGTATGAGCTCGCCGCCGTCAGGTTGGCCTTTGCGAACGGAAGGGTGACAGCAAGGGAGCTTGCAGCGCACATCGGGAGAAATCGCCGCACAGCAAGCCGGGTGCTTGGTAAGTTAATTGAGGAAGACGGGCTGCTCGAATGGCACGGCTCATCCCATAACGACCCAAAACAGTTCTACACGATAAGGTAAGGTGGTCGATCTATTTCGCACCTCTGTCGCAGTAATGTCGCACCTCTGTCGCAGTAATGTCGCACCTCTGTCGCAGTGGCTTCGATGACGCGTGGATATAGTCCCTCGGCAAATCTCAAACAAAATCTCAATCTGTAACGGGTAGGGGTCAAAAGCGGGCCTAGATGTTACGGATTGAGATTGTTGAGGATGGGCTGAGGGGAATGTCTTGATCTGTAACACGTGGGGCCGTTTTTGGCCGATAGATGTTACAGAACGAGATTTTTCGGCAGCCGGGCTCCGTTTATCTGAATCTGTGACACGAGGGACGGTTTTTGCTGAGTAACTGTTACAGATCTAGATCTTTCGGCAGGCTAGATTGGTTTGTCTTGATCTGTAACAGGTAGACCCCGGTTTTGCTGAGTAACTGTTACGGATTGAGACAAACCGACGGGCCGCCCCGCCCCATCCACCTGCCGCTACCTGCTGTCTGCCGATTTCCGTTGCGCCACTGTGCTCCCATGCCATATCCTCTAAACAACTACGCGGCAACATCGCCGCCGCGCCTACAAGAGAGGAATGTCCATGACCGCACCCGCATCCAAACTGCTCCAGCCCATTACGGTTGGCCCCCTTGAGCTTAAAAACCGCATTATGTTCCCGCCGCTGACCACCGGCTACGAGGAGCACGACGGTTCCATTGGCGAGCGCAGCCTGGCTTTTTACGAGCGCCTGGCCCGTGGCGGCGTGAGCTACATCGTCATCGGCGACGTTGCTCCTGTTATGACCGCAAGCCCCACGCCCAAGTTAGCGACCGACGCCCAGATCCCCACGTTTAAGGCGCTGGCCGACGCCGTTCACAAGCACGGCGCCAAGGTCGCGCTGCAGCTGTTCCACCCCGAGTACGACGTGCCCGGCGTCGGCCGCATGGTCATGGGTTCCATGGCCGCCGCCAAGGCTGCGCAGGAGGCCAAGGCCGCCGGCGACGAGGAGACCTTTGCCGCCAAGATGGCCGAGTCCAACGAGATCCGCAAGCAGGCCTACGCCAAGCTGCACCACGACATGCAGCACTTTGTGAACGAGGCGAGCGTAGAGCAGCTCACCCAGATCAAGGAGGCCATCGCTGCCTCGGCCGCCCGCGCGCAGCAGGCCGGCATCGACGCCATCGAGGTTCACGGCGACCGTCTGGTGGGTTCGCTGTGCTCGGCCATCCTCAACCAGCGCACCGACGAGTACGGTGGCTCGTTCGAGAACCGCGTTCGCTATGCGCTCGAGGTTGTCGCCGCCATTAAGGAAGCCGCGCCGCAGCTGATGGTGGAGTACAAGCTCCCCGTGATCATGGAGAACCCCGACGGCACGCCGCGCGGCAAGGGCGGCCTGCAGCCCGATGAGGCCTGCGAGTTTGCCAAGCTGCTCGAGGGCGCCGGCATCGACATGATCCAGGTTGCACAGGCCAACCATACCGGCAACATGGGCGACACCATTCCGCCCATGGGCGCCATGCCCTACAACTGGACGCTGCCCGTGGCCGAGCGCGTCAAGGCCCTGGTCTCCGTGCCGGTGGCAACCGTCGGCCGTGTTGTTTCGGTCGAGGCCGGCGAGAAGATTCTGGAAGACGGTTCGGCCGATATCATCGCGTACGGCCGCTCGCTCATGTGCGACCCCGACATTGCGCTGAAGGCCGCCACGGGTGAGCCCATTCGCGAGTGCCTCAATTGCAACAAGGGCTGCGTCGACGCGATTCAAAACCGCAAGTACATCTCGTGCGTGCTCAATGCCGAGAACGGCGACGAGGCGACCATCGCCATCAAGCCGGGCGAGGGCGACAAGAAGGTCGCCGTGGTGGGCGGCGGTATTGCCGGCTTGGAGGCCGCGCGCGTGGCGGCCAAGCGCGGCTACGACGTGACCGTCTATGAGGCGAGCGATCACTTGGGCGGCCAGATTGTGCTGGCAGCCGCGCCTCCGCGCAAGGACGAGATCATGCGCTCGGTCGAGTACTACGAGAAGATTCTGCCCGGCCTGGGCGTGAAGGTCGAGCTCAACCATGCCGCTACGGCCGAGGATCTCAACGCCGCCGACGCCGCGATTGTGGCCGTGGGCGCGCACGACGTGGTCATTCCCGTATCCGGTGCCGACTCGGAGAAGGTCGTCTCGAGCTGGGACGTGCTGGCCGGCAAGGTGGAGCTCAGCGGCCGCGTCGCCGTTATCGGCGGCGGCCTGGTGGGCACCGAGACTGCCGAGTACCTGCTGCAGCACGGCTGCGAGGTGGCGATTGTCGAGATGCTCGACAAGATTGCCGCGGGCGAGTCCGAGACCATTCTGCCGCTGATTATGAGCGACTTTGCCGAGCACGGCGTGGAGCAGCACGTTAAGACCCGCCTGACCGCCATTACCGACGAGGGCGTGGAGACTGTTCACACCACCGAGGACGGCGCAGAGGAGCCGGTGAAGATCGCTTGCGATTACGTGGTGATGGCCGTGGGCTCCAAGGCCAACGCGTTTGACCTGGACGGCGTGACGGTGCCCGTGACCTGCGTGGGCGACTGCTCGGGCGAGCGCACCGCCGACATCGCGAGCGCCATTCGCACGGCGTATCACGCGGCCAACGAGCTGTAGTTGAACATCGCGGCCAGGCGGGGCGGTAGCACGGATCCGTCTCGCCCGGCTGTGTCCCGTCGGGTGTCAACCGGTGCGGGGCCTGCAAACGCAGCAGGTCCCGCCCTTTTTGTTTTGCTCCTGTGGATGGCAATGCGCGGTAATCATGAGGAGTGAGGACGTCTACTGCCTTGCAGATCACTCAAAATTATTGGGGGAGGGGTTAATAACTATATCCTCTATACCAAAGGACATAAAGAGACGCCAATTTTGTTGACACGCGAATGACGATTAGCTGCGAGTCAGCTACCAGCGTAAATAATCGATAAAGAAATGTCGTAATTTGGTGCCAAATGCCCAGATAACGCCGCGTCTATTTTAATTAACTGTTACGCGCAAACAGCAAAATGCTACTATCTAACATGCACGTAAGAAAGCAGATTAACGGTTAAGGCTAAGAAGTGGCAGGTATGTCGGAAGCAACAAGGACTCGCACGCATGCGCCCGAGGTTAGGCAGCGCGCCGTCGAGGTCCTCCAAGAGGGGGTCGGTCATCGCGCCCTCGCCGCGGAGCTCGGCATTCCCCAGGCCACGGCTCGTCAGTGGGCCCGCGCATATGCCGTGGGCGGTGCCGACGCCGTTCTCAACGCCGGTTCGCATCATCACACCTATTCGTACGAAGTTAAGCTCGCCGTGGTCAAGGACCGCTTGGAAAACGGCTTAACGGTTCGCGAGGCCATGATCAAGCACAAGATTCCTAGCGAGTCTTCGGTCAAGGCTTGGTGCCGTCAGTACCGCGAGAGCGGTGAGTCCGCACTGGTCGATAAGCCGCGCGGTCGCAAGCCGCGCGTTAAAAAGGCGGAATAGCAAACGGGATGGTGCACCCACAGGGGCGCATTTTTCTTGCCGCCCCTCTGCTCCAATGCGGGCGTGCCCTTACCCCGTACGCCTAAAACTCCCCAGTTGACCGAAAACCCGCCGCCGCTACTCCTCAATTGAGCTATAACGTTAAACAATTGCAGCGTTTTAGCATGGGGGAGTGATGGTATGACGCTACTGTATTTCCTTACCCTGTTTCCGCTGGTACCGGCGCTGGGCATGCTGCTCGCGCGCGGTGACCGCGCCCGCGATGCGGCGGGGCTCATAGGCTCCGGCATTATTATGGCGGTGACAGTTGTAGTCGCCGTCATGTTTTTTGGCACGGGTCCGCAGAGCTTTGAGGTTGCCCCCGGCACCTCGCATGTGCTCTCGATCATCAGTTCCGTTATCGACGTCATCCTGTGCGCTGTCATCCTGTACAACGCGTACAAATATAGGAACGCGCTCACCACGGTGCTCGGCATAGTCCAGCTGGTGGGCTCGCTCGCCTTTGCAGCCATGACGCTGCCCGCGGCCGAAGCCGTCACGGCAACGCCACTCTACCTGGATTACATGAGCGTGATCATGGTCCTCGCCGTCGGCATCGTTGGCAGTCTAATCTGCTTGTATGCCCTGGGCTACATGAAGGACTTCCAGGCCCATGACGAGCACGAGGCCGCGCTGCGCGGGCAGACCGCGCCCGACCGTCGCCCGCAGTTCCTGGCGCTCATGTTCCTGTTCCTCTCGGCCATGTTCGTCATCGTGACGAGCGACAACCTTGAGTGGCTGTTCTGCGGCTGGGAAATCACCACCGTGTGTTCGTTCCTTATGATTGGCTACACGCGTACGCCCGAGGCCATCAAGAACGCCTTTACCCAAATCATCCTCAACATGCTGGGCGGCATCGCGTTTTTGGCCGGACTTATGTATCTGCACGTTAACGGCATGCCGCTGACCATCTCGGGCATGATCGAGCTTTCCGGCACCGGAACCGCGCAGTCCGCGCTGCTGGTGATGCCGGTCATCCTGTTGTCGCTCGCCGCGCTCACCAAGGCCGCACAGATGCCGTTCCACACTTGGCTGTTGGGTGCCATGGTTGCACCCACTCCCACGAGCGCCCTGCTGCACTCGTCAACCATGGTCAAAGCCGGCGTGTTCCTGATGGTCAAGCTGAGCCCACTCTATGCCATCTACCCCGTGACCGGCTTTATGGTCACGAGTGTGGGTGCCATCACGTTTTTGCTCGCTGCACTCATGGCCATCTCGCAGAGCAACGCCAAACGCGTGCTCGCGTACTCCACCATTTCCAACTTGGGCCTCATCAGTGCCTGCTTGGGTGTCGGCGCGCCCGAGGCCGTATGGGCGGCCATCTTCCTGATCTTGTTCCACACGGTGGCCAAGTCGCTGCTGTTCCTGTGCGTGGGCACGGCCGAGCATCATATCGGCAGCCGCAATATCGAGGACATGGACGGCATGTTCAGCCGCATGCCGCACCTGACGCGTCTGATGATGCTGGGCATTATGGGCATGTTTGTGGCGCCGTTTGGCATGCTCGTGTCCAAGTGGGGCGCCCTGGTGGCGTTTGCGCAGACCGGCAACGTGCTCATGATCATGGTGCTTGCCTTTGGCTCGGCCGCGACGTTTTACTTCTGGGGCAAGTGGCTTGCCAAGCTTTCGGGCGTCGACCCCACGGCTCAAAACGTTGAGGTCAATGTCCATAAGACCGAATGGATGGCCCTCAACACCATCGCCGCGCTGCTGATTCTGTGCTGCGTGGCGTTTCCGGTTATCTCGAGCGGTCTGGTGTCGCCTTACTTGGCCATGGTGTTTGGCCGCGTGCCGTACGTTATTGGCAAGGACGCCATGTATCTGATGGTGGTTATCGTGGCTTTTATCGCCGTGGTGCTGCTGACGTCATTCCGCGTGAGCAACAAACCGCACGTCAACGTGTACCTTTCGGGCGTGGGAACCGACAAATATCGCCATTTCCGCGGCTCGATGGGACACGAGGTGAAGGCCGAAAAGCGCAATTGGTACTCGGAGGACGCCCTTGGCGAGAAGCGTATTGGCCCCGCGGGTAGCGTCGTATGCTGCAGCATTATCTTGTTTGCGCTGCTGTGTTGCGCATGGATTGGGCCCGAGCGGCTTGCCATGAGCGCGCCCTCGGTGCTGCGCGGCAAGTATTTCGAAGGTTCGGGCGTCGTGGGCATCTTTATTGGCACCGTGGCGTTTGCCTTGCTGGCGCCGCTTGCGGGCGGCTTGATCGACGGCATCGACCGCAAACTTTCGGCTCGCATGCAGGGCCGCGTGGGCCCGCGCCTGCTGCAGCCCTTCTACGACGTTGCCAAGCTGCTGCGCAAGGCCCCTGCCAGCGTAAACACCATGGACGATACCTATATGGCGTGCGCGCTCATCTTTACCGTCGTGGGCGGCGGCATCTTTGTGTCGGGCTCCAACACGCTGCTGTGCGCTTTTATGGTTACGCTCGCCGCGATCTTTGTGGTGCTGGCGTCCGCCTCGACGCAAAGCCCGTTTGCCCAGGTCGGTGCCGACCGCGAGTTGCTGCAGGTCATGAGCTACGAGCCCGCCGTTCTGCTGATGAGCGTGGGCCTGTACCTTGCCACCGATAGCTTTGATTCCATCGCCGTGACCGGACAGTCGGCGCCCATCATCGTGTACAGCGCGCCCATTTTCTTGGCGCTGCTTGCGGTGCTCACCATCAAGCTACGCAAGTCGCCGTTCGACCTTTCGTACTCGCATCACGCGCATCAGGAGATTGTCCAGGGCGTCGCCACCGAGATGAGCGGCGGCACGCTGGCCAAGATGACCCTTATGCACTGGTGTGAGACCGTGCTGTTTTTGATGTGGGTGGGCATGTTCTTTGTTTGGGACAACCCGGTGAGCTGGGTCGTAGCCCTGGTCGTGATGGCTGCGACGTATTTTGTCGAGGTGCTGATCGACAACACCTTCGCACGCAGCACCTGGCGCAGCTGCTTTAAGCTCGGCTGGGGCGTGGCGCTGGTGTTTGGCCTGCTCAACCTTATGCCCATCCTCGTCGACGTGTTTATTTAGGAGGCGGCATCCATGGATCATAAAATGTCGCGCTCGCCGTGGGTTATTCATTACGACGGCTCGAGCTGCAACGGATGCGATATCGAGGTGCTGGCCTCGCTCACGCCGCTGTTCGATGCGGAGCGCTTTGGCGTGGTCAACACCGGCAACCCCAAGCATGCGGATATCTTTTTGGTGACGGGGTCGGTCAATGCCCAGAACCTGCCCCTGTCTCTTATACACATCTGACGCTGCCGACGAC
>USHF01000029.1 GCA_900554465.1 uncultured Collinsella sp. | reverse complement strand
GTCTCGTGGGCTCGGAGATGTGTATAAGAGACAGAGTCAAAGCAGGGACGCCCGTTTTGCGCGCAAATCATATTGACGATGTCTTCTTCGCCCTTATGAGATTCGACGATGCGGCGGCAGCTGCGCCATTCCGCACAGGATGCCGAGCAAATAGGAATAACCTTGCGTAGCGTATCGATGGTCTCACGCGCCGCACGGCTATCGGTATAGGGGCCAAAATAGCGCGTTCCCGGTTTATGACGCTCTCGCGTGTATTTAATAGCCGGAAACAAGTCGCTCTTGGTAATGGCGATAAAGGGATAGCTTTTATCGTCTTTGAGATCGACGTTAAAGTACGGATGGTACTGGCCAATCAGATTGCGCTCGAGCACCAATGCCTCGTGCTCGGTCTCCACCACGATATAGTCGAAACTCGCCACCAGCTGCATCATGAGCGGGATCTTTTGACGCTCGTCCTGCAGTGTCACGTATTGACGCATACGGGCACGCAGGTTTTTTGCCTTGCCCACATAGATGACATCACCCTTGGCATCTTTCCAAAGGTAGCAGCCGGGTTGCGTGGGAACGCGCGAAACCTGCTCGGCAAGTGTTGGAATGTTGTCGTGACCTGCCACGCGCACCTACTTGCGACGAAGCAGCGCCGAGACCTCGGGCATCTTAAAGACGAAGGCGAGACCAAAAGTTACAGCGAGCGAGACGACGCCTGCAACACAAACGTAGCCCAGGGTAATTAGGATCGAACTGCCAAGCGCTCCGACAAAGTGCTCAAGTGCCCACATGACGCCGGCACCCGCGGCAGCGCCCAAGCCACCGAACAGTAGGCCGAAGAAACCGCCATGCAGGATAGACTTGACCTGAAGGCCATGCAGACGACGGCGCAGCCACCACAGTGAGCATCCGACCAAGACTACGTAGTCAACGACGTACGAAAGCGCAATTGCCGGCATACCGTAGCCCAGCACCACGCCAAACAGCAGCACCGAACCGGCCTGTCCAATGGCAGAGTAAAGGCAATAACGACCGTAGGGCTTCATGTCGAGCAGGGCCGAGAAGCTCTTCTGCATCAGCACGACCACGCCGTAGAGCGGCAGGGAAAGTGCCAGATAGATAAGGAACTCCGACACCAGCGCCACACCGGATTCATCGAACTTGCCGGCGCAGTAGATCATGTTGAGCGGACGGGCGAAGACGATCAGATACATCGCAAACGGAATCAGGAAGAAGAGCATCTGGGCGACACCGCGCGAAATGCCCGTGCGGACGCTGTCGTAATCCTTCTCCTGCGCATCGTGAGAGAGTTCGGTATAGAGTGCCGTCGAAAGCGAGGCGGCGATCAGCGCATAGGGCAATGTGTACCACAGGCGCGCATATGCGATGACGGAAGGGCCGGTCTCGGGCTGCACCACCAGCGCGGCGGCATTGGTAATGGAGGTCGAGACAAACATGCACACCGTGGCGAGCAGCGTCGGGATACCAAGCGCGATCGTCTGTCGCAGCGCGGGATCCTTAAAGTCGATATGGATATGAGGATGCACGCCATGCTTGCCAAGCGCGGGAATCTGGCAGGCCATCTGGACAAAGACGCCGAGGGTCGTACCAGCTGCGATCAAGATAATACCGGCCTGCTCGCCAAATTGTGCAGACACGGGAGCAAAGCCCATAAAGCTGGCGATGACGATGACATTGTTGAGAACCGGGGCAAACGTCGACCAGAAATAGTCGCGGTGTGCGTTGAGAACGCCCGAGAACACCGAGCCCAAGCCATAAAACAGAATTTGAATAGCAAAGAAGCGGAACATGAACGCAGCGGTATCCATGCTGCCGCCATCGCCCGAAAGGAACGACTGCGTCCAAATAAAGCCGGGAGCAAACACGGTGCCCAGCAGCGAGATACCGCCCAGCAGCAGAAGCAGAATACCGAGCAGGTTGCCGACATACTCGTTCGATGCCTCGCGACCCTGCTCGCGCCTCACACCCATATACACTGGCAAAAACGCCGTAACGAGCATGCCGCCCATCACGAGCTCGTAGAGCATGTTGGGCAGGTTGTTGGCAACCTGATAGGAGGACGAGAGCAGCGACATACCGATGGCGGCCGCCATTGCCCACGTGCGGATAAAACCAGTGACGCGAGACACGATGGTCAGGATGGTCATAAGCCCGGCGGAACGACCAACCGTGGAGTAGTCCGACGAGCCCATGTCGTCAGTGTCATCTCGCGATGAAGAAGCTTCGGATGAGGGTGTCTGAGGCGCAGATTCTTCTGCAAAATGAGCTCCGCGCTTCAATTCTTCCTGCGGCATCGCTCAGTCCTCTCTCGTAATCGCGGCAACTGTCGCCCCGCAAAATGCAATTAAATCATCAGGTGCAAGCTCGAGCTGATAACCACGCTTGCCTCCCGAAATAAAAATGGTATCCCAAAGGACGCATGTCTCATCGATCAGCGTCCGGAATCGTTTTTTCATACCGACCGGACTGCAACCGCCGCGGACATACCCCGTCGCGGCAAGCAAATCTTTGACATGCATCATGGTCAGCGACTTTTCGCCTGCGGCGCGCGCGGCGGCCTTGAGGTCGAGCTCGTCGGCAACGGGAATGCAGCACACGACATGGTCGTTGGACGGCGTCGTGCAGACCAGGGTCTTAAATCCCTGACCGGGCTCCTCGCCAAGCTGCTCGGAAATCGCGACGCCCAGCCCCGACGATTCGTCGCCATCGTCTTCGTACGTATGGAGAACATAGGAGATGCCGGCGCTTTCCAGCTCGCGCATCGCATTGGTTTTTGACGTCTTAACAGCCTTTGCCATGGCACATCCTTTCCCTCGCAGAGCGACGCAAGGATTAAGTATAGGGCCAATTCCGCCGCATATGCCATCTCGACACACAGAAGCGCCACCGAATCAGAAGGAATCGATGGCGCGTCGGTACTACAACGTCTCTTTACTGTGCGTCGAGCTGCGCCTGACGCTCACGGTCACGCTTGAGCAACGGCGCCAAGAACTTGCCCGTGTAGCTCTGCGAACATGCCGCGACTTGCTCCGGCGTGCCTGAGACCACGACGGTTCCGCCGCCGTTGCCACCCTCGGGACCCATATCGATCAGGCGATCGGCAACCTTGATGACATCGAGGTTGTGCTCGATCACCAGCACCGTATTGCCCGCATCGACTAAACGCTGAAGCACATCTAGCAATTGGCGAACGTCCTCAAAATGAAGACCGGTCGTAGGCTCGTCCAAAATATAGAACGTCTTACCCGTCTGACGACGATGAAGCTCCTTGGCGAGCTTTACGCGCTGCGCCTCACCACCCGAGAGCGTCGTGGCGGGCTGGCCCAAGCTCACATAACCTAGGCCGACGTCATACAGGGTTTGAAGCTTTCGCTTGATCTGCGGAATATTCCCAAAGAAAGCCAGCGCCTCGGCCACGCTCATGTCGAGCACGTCCGAGATTGTCTTGCCGCGGTAGGTAACCTCGAGTGTCTCGCGGTTATAACGCTTGCCGCCACATACCTCACAGGGGACATAGATATCGGGAAGGAAGTGCATCTCGATCTTAATCTGGCCATCGCCCTTGCACGCCTCGCAGCGACCTCCGCTTACGTTAAAGGAGAAACGTCCCGGCGAGTAGCCGCGCGCCTTCGACTCCGGCGTGCTTGCAAATAGCGCACGCAGATCATCCCAAAGGCCAATATAGGTCGCAGGGTTCGAACGCGGCGTGCGACCGATCGGTGACTGGTCGATATCGATTACCTTATCGATGCACTCAATGCCCTCAATCTTCTTGTACGGACCCACGGGACGCGTCGAACGATGGATGGCATTCGTAAGCGCGGGCGCAATTGTATCGGTGACCAGGGAGCTCTTGCCTGATCCCGAAACACCGGTAACGACTGTGAGCGTACCGAACTCAATCTTGGCGGTAACGTTTTTGAGGTTATTAGCGCGGGCGCCCGTGATCTTAAGGCAGCCGCGGCCGGGCTTGCGGCGCTCATCGGGCACGCGGATCATCCGCTTGCCGGTCAAATAGGCACCCGTCATGGAATCGGGGCATGCCATGATATCGGCAGGCGTTCCCGCGGCGACCACGTGTCCGCCGTTAACGCCCGCACCGGGACCCATATCGATCACGTAGTCTGCAGCGCGAATTGTATCTTCGTCGTGCTCGACGACGATAACGGTATTACCGATATCGCGCAAGCGCTCGAGCGTCTTGATCAGGCGTTCGTTATCGCGTTGGTGAAGGCCGATCGACGGCTCGTCCAGAATGTACAGAACGCCCATGAGGCCGGCGCCGATCTGCGTAGCCAGGCGAATGCGTTGGGCCTCACCGCCGGAAAGCGTCGCCGAGGCGCGATCGAGCGTCAGATAGTCGAGTCCGACATCGACCAGAAAACGCAGGCGCTCCAGGATTTCCTTGACGATGCGCCCGCCGATAAACTGCTGACGCTCGGTAAGCTCCAGGCCCTCAAAGAACTCGAGCGACTCGCGACAGGACAGGCAGCAGACATCGTAAATGGACTTGCCGCCCACGGTGACGGCAAGCATCTCGGGACGCAGGCGAGCACCGTGACAGCTCGAGCATGGCTCTTCGCGAATGTATTTCTCCAAGCGAGCCCTGGTGTTCTCGTTCGTCGTCTCGGTATAGCGCTCGTACAGGATATTGCGCACACCCGAGAACTTAGTGTCCCACTGGCTGCGACGCCCATCGAGCTTTTGATAGTCGACCGAAATCTTCGCGTCGCCCATGCCATCCAAAAACGCACGACGCACCCGCGGGGGCAGGTCCTCCCATGGCGTATCGGCACTCACCTTAAAGTGTTTGCAGACCGCAGCAAAAATCTGCGGATAATAGTTGGAATTGCCGAACAGGCTGCCAAAGACTCCGTCGGCAATCGACTTTGAGGGGTCTTCAATCAGCGCCTCGGCATCGACTGTCTTTTTAAAGCCCAGACCATCGCACTCGGGACACGCACCATAGGGCGCGTTGAACGAAAAGTCGCGGGGTTGTAGGTCGTCGATGGAGTGCCCGTGCTCCGGACACGCCAGAGCCAGCGAATACTCCAGCAGCTCGCCCTCGGTTCCCTCGGGAGCATCGCGATCGGGCAGCATGTATACGTTCACATTACCGTGCGCCAAGGCAGTCGCCTGTTCAACAGACTCGGCGATACGGCCCAGAGAGTTTTCTCGAATCACGATGCGGTCGACTACGACCTCGATATCGTGCTTAAACTTTTTGTCCAGATCGATAGAGTCGTCGAGCGAGCGCACTTCGCCGTCGACGCGCACGCGGCTAAAACCCTCAGCCCGAAGATCCTCGAACAATTTTGCGTACTCGCCTTTGCGCCCGCGCACCACCGGTGCCAGCACAAACGCACGACGGCCCTCCCCTGCCGCTAGGACCTTATCGGCGACCTGATCGGTGGTCTGGCGCTCGATAACGCGACCGCACTCGGGACAGTGCGGCGTGCCCACGCGAGCAAATAGCAGGCGAAGGTAGTCATAAATCTCAGTTACGGTACCCACCGTCGAGCGCGGGTTCTTGGACGTCGTCTTCTGATCGATCGAAACAGCTGGCGAAAGGCCGTCGATCGAATCTAGATCGGGCTTGTCCATCTGGCCTAAAAACTGGCGCGCATAACTCGACAGGCTCTCCACGTAGCGGCGCTGACCCTCGGCATAGATCGTGTCAAACGCCAGCGAGCTCTTGCCCGAGCCCGAAAGACCGGTAATGACCACGAGCTCGTCGCGCGGGATGGAAACATCGATATTGCGCAGGTTGTGTTCGCGCGCGCCACGGATAACGATAGAAGAATCAGACATGGAAGCTCCTTGCCTCCTATAACCTCAAATCACACTGTCGATGAGTTTAACGCACTCAACGCGCACAGATGTTCGTAATACAAGATTCGCAGACCTTTTGCTTTGCGTGTCGGGTGCTTTGTTTCTCGAAATGCCGTGGAAAGGTTATAGTAATCTAGAACTGAACTTAATTTGCTGTAACAGAGGAACGTCCATGACCGAAGATATCCCCCTTGAAATCACTTCGAGTGGCATGGCCAATCTGCCCATATTCATCGCCGTCCTTATCGTGGCCGCCGTCGTCGTGCGCGTGTATTTTTCAATCAAACACAATGAAAAGCCGCCCATTGCCCGCGTCTTTTGGTGCGCGACGCTCCTCATCCCGCTCGGCGTGGTAGCTGCATGGATTACGAATCAATTGCTCGTAAATGAGGACAGTTCCCTATGGGTCCTTTCTTATTCGGCGCTCGGTGCTGCCGCCGTCATACTTCTTGTCGAACCCTTGGTTTCGGGACTTATCGACCAAACCGATCTTGCGACGGGAACGGTTGCCTGTATTTGCCGTGACATCCTTGTCATCGCCGCTGTTTCAGCGCTCTCGTTCGTTTCACTCGAAATTGCCTGCAACGAAACGTTCTATCGCATTCCCGCCAACTCATTCGGGTTTTCCGTCGGGCTGCTCGCAACGGTTCTGCTCTCCCTTTATTTGCTGGGACAGCGTCATGGAGGCGTCATGGCCCTCGTGCCCGTCGTCTGTTGCATCCTTGGCATTGCCGAGCACTTCGTCATAACGTTTAAAGGCGAGGCCATCCTGCCAAGCGATATCTTGGCCCTTGGCACCGCAATGGAAGTGAGCGAGGGATACGAGTTTACCTTTACCGCCGGAATCGTAACCTCTCTCGCCCTGCTGGAGATTTCCCTGGGGCTTCTTTCGCTTATCCGACCGCGAAAGCTCCGTACGCCCACCCATGTCTTCCCCGCAATCGCCGCTAACCTCTGCGCTTTTCTGCTCGTGACCGTTGTGGGGCTCTCGGGCTTTTCCAGCATCGACTTGGAGCAGGCACTGAATTTTGGATTTGACCGTTGGCAGCCCATCACCACGTATGCGTCTCAGGGTTTTATCACTTCGTTCACCGAAATGGTCAACGAGTTGCCCATTGAGAAGCCCGAAGACTATACGCCCGATGAGGCGCAGAGCATCGAGCAGGAGCTCGCCGCCGCCTACGACAGCACGTATGGCTCGAGCGAGCAGCGCGCGGCGGCCGTTGCCCAGTTCAATGAAATCAAGCCGACGATTGTTGCCGTCATGAACGAGAGTTTTAGTGACCTTTCGTGCTTTGAGCAGCTCCAGGCGGCCGGGTACACCGGCCCCGCATTCTACAACTCGCTTCCCGACACACTTGTTCGCGGCACCATGCTCGCTTCGGTCGCCGGTGGCGGAACGGCGAACTCCGAATTCGAATTTTTGACCGGAGCGACAACGGCCTTTGTCGGATTAGGCAAAATCCCCTATCAGCTGTATCAGATGAATGGCGTCAACAGCCTGGCAAAGAACCTCAAGGAGCTTGGGTATACCGCTACCGCTATGCACCCGCAAAACCCCGTCAACTACCATCGAGATAAAATCTATCAGCAGCTGGGCTTTGGAGACTTTCTTTCAATCGGCGATTTCGAAGGTGCGCCCTGTTACCATGCCGGCGTATGCGACTACGCCACCTACGACAAGATACTCGACCTGCTTAGAACCGACGAAGCCCCGCAGTTCATCTTTGACGTCACGATGCAAAATCACGGCGGCTACGACTATGGCACCGTTCCCGCCGAGGAGCTGACAAACTATTGGGTCGAGGGAGCCAGCGAGGGCGCCAATAGCGCGCTCAACACCTATCTTACCTGCATCAACGCATCCGACCGGGACCTCGAGTACTTTATCAACGAGCTCCGCAATATCGGCAGACCGGTTGTCCTTGTCTTTTTTGGCGACCATCAGCCGAGCGCCGCAACGACTCTCAACGACGAGCTGTACCCTCAGGAAGATACGGCAAGCCACGCTTTCCGTATCTATCAGTCAACATATTTCGTCTGGGCTAACTATGAAATCGCCGGCGATACCGAGCTCAACGTCTACGACACCGTCGGGGCAAACGAGATTGCAGCCATTACCCTTAATAAGATCGGCGCCCCGCTCACCGACTATCAAAAGGCTCTGCTAGCAACAAGGTCAGATGTGCCCACCATCAATGTCGCCGGCTACCTCGGTGCCGACGGGCTGCGCTACGACTTGGAATCTGAAGACAGCCCATACGCCTCGACGATCGACAAGCTGCAGCGCATGCAATACCTCGAGTTCGCCAGCAAAGTTCAATAAGCCCGCCCATTCGCTTGGACCCATCGTATTGCAAGCACGCTCGGCCCAAATGCATCGCAAATGACTCCCGCTCGCAAACGAGGGTACAATGACGCTCGTGTCACACCGCGGGGCTCCGGCCCCAACATATACAAAGGAGTCATACATGGGTTGCGAGCACGCACAAGCAGCCGGCGGACAATCAACGCCGTCGCAATTTGAAGAGAATACGCTGTCGGAGGTCAAGCGCGTTATCGCTGTGCTTTCCGGCAAGGGAGGCGTCGGCAAGTCGTTTGTGACGGGCGCCATCGCAACCGAGCTCGCCCGCCGCGGCAACAAGGTTGGCATTCTCGACGCCGACATCACCGGCCCCTCCATCCCCAAAATGTTCGGCATGAGCGGACGCCATGTCCATGCCCTCGGCAACCTCATGCTGCCCGAGATCTCCGAGCACGGCGTCAAGGTCATGAGCTCCAACCTGTTGCTCCAAAACGAAACCGATCCCGTCCTTTGGCGTGGCCCGGTTATCGCGGGCGCCATCAGGCAATTCTGGAGCGAGACCTCGTGGGGCCCCATCGACTACCTGCTGGTCGATATGCCTCCGGGAACGGGTGACGTCGCGCTCACCGTTTTCCAATCGCTGCCCGTCGATGGCATCGTCATCGTCACGAGCCCGCAAGACTTGGTCTCGATGATCGTCGCCAAGGCAGTCAACATGGCCGAGAAGATGAACGTCCCTATTCTGGGCATTGTCGAGAACATGAGCTATATCGAGTGCCCCGACTGCGGCAAGAAGATCGAGGTCTTTGGTAAGAGCAAGCTCCCCGAAGTCGCCGAGCGCTACAACCTCGACATCTTGGGTCAGCTTCCCATCAATCCGTCACTCGCCGAGGCCTGCGATAAGGGTGAAGTCGAGACCGCACTGCCCGATGACATGCTGCCCAAGGCCGTCTCCGCCGTTGAGGCCATCGCCCCGCACAAGACAGACGAGGCCTAAGTGAACGCAAGCGCCTTCTATGACGTCTTGGTGATCGGCGGCGGGGCCTCGGGCCTCGCCGCCGCCATTACGGCGGCGCGTGTCGACAAAAGGGTCTGCGTCGTCGAGCGCGACGTCGCCTGCGGTCTCAAGCTGCTCGCAACCGGAAACGGCCGCTGCAACCTCTCAAACGAATCCATCGACATTCGGCGATATAACCGCCCCGCCTTTGTCGAATCCATCATGGGCCCCCAACCCGAGCAAGATCTCGAGAGTTTTTTCTCCTCGCTGGGCATCATGACGATCCGTGAGGAAGGCCGCCTATACCCGCGCTCCCTTCGCGCCGAGTCGGTTCGCGATGCACTCCTCAATGCATGCGAGCGTTTGGGCATCACCCTACTCTGCGGAACTAACGTCATTGCGGCTCATAAGGCTTCCGAAGGCTGGACGCTTCAGA
Source organism: uncultured Collinsella sp. (assembly GCA_900554465.1). GTDB lineage: Bacteria > Actinomycetota > Coriobacteriia > Coriobacteriales > Coriobacteriaceae > Collinsella. Next base: position 2,836 of record USHF01000029.1, on the reverse strand, counting down.
TCGACCGTCCCGCTCATGTACTCAAACCCAAAAAGCACGGCGACCGAAAGACGGAGCTCCGTTCGCTTCGAAAGGCGTTAGCCGATACTCCTCGCACGAGCGATGCCCTGCAGGCAAGGGCCGTGGTTATCGCTACGGGCGGCAACCCCACCGGCATCGCCGAGGTGTTTAGCCTTCCCTTGACGCCCCTGCGCCCCGTCCTGTGCCCCGTATCGGCATCAGTCGTCGGCGACCGGACGGCACTCGGAACTCTGGATGGTCTGCGCGTCCGAGCCCGCTTAACGCTCTCGCGCAGCCACGAAGAGCTCTGGCGAGAAGATGGCGAAGTGCTGTTCCGTGCCTTCGGCATCTCAGGCGTCGCCGCCTTCAATCTCTCTCGCCGTATCAACCAGGGCGACACTGTTCTGATCGACTTCTTTCCAGATTTCTCCAAAGATGAGCTGCTCGATACGCTCGAGCAGCGTGTCAACGTGCTCGGCGATTTTTCGCCCCGAAACTCCCACTGGCTTGACGGCATGCTCGCCCCGCAGCTCTCACACGTCGTCTGTACGGCATTCGAGCGGTGCCATCCCGGCTCGCGCGATGTCATCCACCTGGTCTCAATCCTCAAGCACTTTAAACTGTCCGTCGAAGGGACGGCAGAGGAGCGCTCAGCACAGGTCACGCGTGGCGGCATATCTATCGAGTGCGTCTCGACACCCAATCTTTACGTGAACAGCACCACAGGCGCCCCGCTTTACGTCTGCGGAGAAGCGCTCGACATCGACGCCGATTGCGGAGGCTTTAACCTTGCGTGGGCCTGGATCTCGGGTATTCGCGCTGCAAGCAGCCTGTAGCCGCGCAGTCTATAATCAAAAACGCATTCGGGCCGTCTGGGATACCGGACGGCCTCTTTCTTGCCTCTAAGGAGACCTCGATGATCGAAATCACCCAAGTCAACGCGACGCTCGATGAGGCCGGCGACGAAAACGCCTGCCTTGCTATTGGCAGACGCGCCGTCAAACGAGCCCTGCGATGCGAGGATTCCCAGATTAAAGCCATTGAGCTCCATCGCAAGTCAATCGACGCCCGTAAAAAGCGAGATGTTCATTTTATTTTGAGCTTTCGAGTTGAGCTGACAAGCTCCCGACTCGAACAGGAAGTGGTCGACCGCGTCGCCGAGCGCAACCGCTCGCGCATCCGCATGGTTGACGGCGAGGCTCCTTCATTCCCCAACCCCGTCCCGAATGCACCCAAGGGGCGTCCCGTCGTTGTCGGCGCCGGTTGCGCCGGTCTCTTCGCCGCCCTGACCCTTGCCGAAGCGGGGCTTAAACCCCTGCTCATCGAGCGCGGCGACCCGGCATTTCGCCGCTCACATGCGATCGACCTCTTTCTAAAGGAGCGCATCCTCGACCCCGAGAGCAATATCCAGTTTGGTCTGGGCGGCGCGGGGACCTTCTCGGACGGCAAGCTCAATACGGGAACCAAAAATCCCGCCCATCGCCTTATCCTCGAGACCTTCGTCGAAGCGGGCGCTCCCCGCGATATTCTATGGGATGCAAAACCGCATATTGGCTCCGACATCCTCCCCGCCGTCGTTACCAGCATCTCCCAGCGCATTGAACAGCTCGGAGGAACCGTTCGCTATCGAACGAAACTCGTTGACATTCACACTGACACATCTGGCGCCATTGTCGGTATCGACATCCAGTCGTCCCACGACGCGACAAGCGAGTCAATCAACACAAAGCATCTCATCCTTGCTTGCGGTCATTCTGCCCGCGACGTATTCGAGGTTCTCAAAACCCATGATGCCGCCCTCGCTCAAAAGACGTTTGCCATGGGCGTTCGCATCGAACACCCGCAGTGTGATATCGATCGGGCGCAATATGGCCCCGCGGCGGGTCATCCCGCGCTCGGAGCAGCCCCCTATAAGCTCGTTACCCATCTTCCCAACGGCCGCAGCGTATTCTCATTCTGCATGTGTCCTGGCGGACAGGTTGTCGCAGCCTCTTCAGAGCCCGGCCATCTGTGCGTCAACGGCGCCAGTCTCAACGCCCGCGCCGGCCGCAACGCAAACGCCGCTCTCCTCGTTAACGTCACGCCCGACGATCTCCCCAGCGACGATCCTCTTGCAGGCGTAGAACTCCAGCGCATTTGCGAGCGGGCTGCCTATCGCCTTGGCGGCTCCAACTGGAACGCACCGGCACAGCTCGTCGGCGATTTCCTTGCAGAACGCGCCAGCACGACATGCGGCAAGGTAAAGCCCACCTATCCGCTCGGCGTGACTTGGACAGCAATCGATGAGTCATTGCCGCAACATATCATCGAGTCGCTTCGTCTGGGAATTCCCTTACTCGGCAAAAAACTGCGTGGCTACGACCATCCCGATGCCGTCCTCACCGGTGTTGAGACACGCTCGAGCTCTCCGGTCACCGTTACTCGAGACCGTCAATGCCACGCTGTATCGACCCCGGGGCTCTACCCTTGCGGCGAGGGGGCCGGATATGCCGGAGGAATCATGAGCGCAGCTACCGATGGCATCCGTTGCGCCGAAGCCCTGATCGCAGACCTCTAGCGCACGAATTCCAGCACGCAAAAGACACAGGCCCCGAGCTCCACAGGGAACTCGGGGCCTGTTCGCTATTTCTTAAACCGTGCACCCTGGCGTTTTCTGCCCGATGCGAACGTGGAACCCTTGCGGGCCTGCGAACGTAAGCGCTCGATCGTCTCGTCCTCAGACGCACCCTCGAGCATCGCCCGAATCTGAACGACAGCATCGCGCAGGCGCGCCGCCTCCTCAAAGTCCTGTCTCTTATACACATCTGACGCTGCCGACGACTCCTTACGTGTAGAT
>USHF01000028.1 GCA_900554465.1 uncultured Collinsella sp. | reverse complement strand
ATCTACACGTAAGGAGTCGTCGGCAGCGTCAGATGTGTATAAGAGACAGACTTGGCACGTGCGGCACGTTAGAATAGATAAGACTATGCTCGTTTTGGCAGATAGGAGCGCAAGGATGGCGATCACGCCCGCAGAAATCGCGGAAACCCGCGGCATGGTTGAGGAACAGAACCTCGACATCAGGACCATCACCATGGGTGTTTCGCTCATGGGTTGCGGTGACGAGAACCTCGACCGCATGTGCACGAAGATCTACGACCACGTGACGCACACGGCTGAGCATCTGGTCGAGACCGCCGAGAACCTCGAGCGCGAGTACGGTATCCCCATCGTCAACAAGCGCGTTTCCGTCACCCCGGTGGCGCAGATCGCCGCGTGCTGCAAGGATGAGGACCTCACCCCCATCGCGCATGCCCTCGACCGCGCGGCCGAGACGCTCGGCATCGATTACCTGGGCGGCTTCTCCGCACTCGTCCAGAAGGGCATCGGCGACGCCGACCGCCGCGTCATCCAGTCCATCCCCCAGGCGCTCGCCACCACGAGCCGCGTCTGCTCCAGCGTCAACGTCGCCAGCCTGCGCGCCGGCATCAATATGGACGCCGTGCTTATGGCCGCCCAGACCATCATCGATGCCGCTAAACTCACGGCCGACCAGGATTCCGTCGGCGCTTCCAAGTTTGTCTGCTTTGCTAACATGGTCGAGGACTCCCCGTTTATGGCGGGCGCCGTCCACGGCGGTGGCGAGGCCGACGCCGTCATCAACGTAGGCGTCTCGGGCCCCGGCGTTATGGCCGCAGCCCTGGAGACGCTGCCCGATTCCGCATCGATGATGGAAGTCGCCGAAAAGATTAAGCAGACCGCCTTTAAGATCACCCGTGCCGGCGAGCTCATGAGCCGCGAGGCCGCCCATCGTCTGGGTGTCGAGAAAGGCATTGTCGACCTGTCGCTGGCTCCCACGCCTGCCATTGGCGACTCCGTCGCGCGCATCCTCGAAATCATCGGCGTGGGCACCTGCGGTGGCCCCGGCACGACCTGCGCGCTCGCCATGCTCAACGATGCCGTCAAGAAGGGCGGCGTCATGGCCAGCTCCAGCGTGGGCGGTCTCTCGGGCGCTTTCATCCCCGTGTCAGAGGACGCCGGCATGATCGCCGCCGTCGAAGCCGGCGCGCTTTCGCTCGAGAAGCTCGAGGCCATGACCTGCGTGTGCTCCGTTGGCCTGGACATGATCGCCATCCCCGGCGACACCCCGGTCGAGACCATCGCCGGCATTATCGCCGACGAGATGGCCATCGGCGTCATCAACAACAAGACCACGGCCGTCCGCGTGATTCCCGCCATTGGCAAGGGCGTGGGCGACTGCGTCGAGTACGGCGGCCTATTTGGCCGTGCGCCTATCATGCCGGTGAACCCCAACGCCGGCACCGTGCTTGCCCACCGCGGTGGACGCTTCCCGGCGCCGCTGAACTCGCTCAAGAACTAGCTGAGGGGGACTGGCGAGGAGCCCCGCCGCCGGGCGGCAGACATATAAGGTCGCCTGCTCGGACAGTCCTGACTCGCACGGAGAGCACATTAAGTGCTCTCCGGCTCGTGCGGAACTCGCGATCGACCTTATATATTTGCCCTCCCCGGGGCTCCCGCACAACGGGACCTCGGTTGGGTTCTATCCCGGTTGCAGTCGCTTCGCTTCTGCTCCACTTTGCTGGTATGACGGTTTGGCGTTGGATCGGTTCTTTCTGATATATGCTGGTTGCGGCTCTTCTTTTGGGAGGAGTCGCTTTTTTGTTGCTAGGAGGTTGGCCCGTGGCTGATGGGGAGAATCGTTCTGAGCTGCTTTCCACAGATTGGAATCTGGAGTGGATGCGTCTGCAAGCTGATCGGCGGCGGGCTGACGATTCTTTTGAGTGGGATAAAAGGGCTCGGCATTTTCGGCCGTTGGAGACTGCCCCTTATGCTCGGGATTTTATAAAGCTGCTGGCGCTTGAGCCCGGCGAGTCGGTACTCGATATGGGGTGCGGGGCTGGGTCGATTGCTATTCCGCTTGCTCAGGCTGGGCATCCTGTGATTGCTGCTGACTTTTCCCCTGCCATGTTGGGCACGCTTGATGCTGGCATTGAGTACTATGGGCTCGAGGATCGCATTACGCCGCTTGAGCTTGCCTGGGACGATGACTGGGATTTGGTTGGACCGGTCGCGAAAGCGGTGGATGTTGCCTTTGCCAGTCGGTCGGTTACGACGACCAATCTAAAAGATGCGCTTGCCAAGCTCGACCGCACGGCTCGTCGGCGTTGTGCTGTCACGATGGTCGCCAACTCCAGCCCGCGTTATGATCTGCACTTGATGAACGCTATCGGCGCCTCGGTTACCTGCAGCAATGGCTTTGTGTACGCCTTCAACATCCTCATTCAGATGGGTGCGTTGCCGCAGGTTACATACTTTGAATCGCCTCGTCGCGATACCTTCGATAGCCTTGAGGCAGGCGTGGCGGATTTTTCCCGTATGCTCGAGCATGGCAACGAGGATAAGATCGACCGCCTGCGCGACTATATCGCTCAGCACATGATCGAAAACCCCCATGCCGGCGAGCCGGGCTCCAAGGGCGTGCCGCAGGGGTGCTATATGCTCGACCATATCCGTAAGGTTCGCTGGGCGTTTATTGCATGGGAACCGGTCTCTGCGCCCAGCTCATAGCCTGTTCGCAGCCCGCACCGCCCACTCACTCGGCATCCGCATTCTTTTTGAACTGGGCAAACGCGCTCCACACCGCGCCGTTCCTGCGCTATCGTGGGACAGCTCACGTAGATTAAGGCCCCGTCGCGGGGCGCCCCATACATAGAAAGCGAGAACCCATGGCACTGACAGGAGCCCAGGTCAAGCAGCTTCGCAGCATGGCCCATCACCTCAACCCCGCCATCATCATCGGTAAGTCCGATGTCAACGAGGGCACCGTCGAGCAGACGGTCGCCTACCTGGAGAAGCATGAGCTCGTTAAGTGCTCCGTGCTCGATGGCTCCAGCCTTTCCGCCCGCGAGGCCGCCGAAGAGCTCGCTGAGCGTTGCCACGCCGAGGTCGTCCAGGTCATCGGCCGCAAGTTCTCGCTGTATCGCGAGTCCTCGCGCAAGGACATCGAGAAGATCAAGCTCGTCTAAGAGTCAATGATCCGGCGAACCAACACATAGCAAGCTTACGGGTGCCCAAGTACTTCGGGCGCCCGTTTTTTATCGCTCGACCAGCACGCGATTGAGCCGCCCCTCCACCAAGCGCTCGTATAGACGCCGCGTCTCGGGCTCGGGCACGCCATTGACCTGCTCCCTCAGATGGTGCATATGCCCACTGTATAGCTCGACGATATCGCGCCTCCGCCCCGCCGCACTGTAGACACGCATGGCGCAGCGCACCATATCCTCACGCGCCGTTTCCTGTCGAAGCCCCGACTCCGCCAGCCAAATCGCCGACTGCAGATCGTTTTCTTCTAGAGCGGCATTTGCTCCCTTAATCATGCAATCGATGTACTTTGACTGCATAATGCGTCGCATACGCAAAAAGTAGGTGGGATTACAGCCATTGGGAACATACAGCGGTCCGGCATAAAGCTGCTCAATCTTAAGGCACAGCTCAACTAAATGGGGCCCGCGCGCACCCGTGCGATTTCCCAAAACCTCGCGGCTTATCTGGTCAAACAGCCGTACATCGGTCTTGACGTAGTCGCCGTTGAGTCCGATGCATTCATTTTGGATGAGCACACACGACTTGCCATCCGGCGTCGGTCCCAAAGCCGACCGCAAGCGCGATATCGTCGAGTACAGGTTGTTGCGGGCGCTATTGAACTCGGCATGGGGCCACAACTCCATGGCCAGCGTCTCACGATCGACGAGCGCATCCATGCCCAGCGCAAGCCGCTCGGCAAGTGTCGCCGCCTTCTTGCGGCGCCACATTTTGTCCGTGATGGGAAACCCGTCGCGCTCGGCGCGGAACGCACCAAACATGCGAATCTCGATATGGTCGATGGTATCAACGGCTTCAACCTCGCCGGCCTGGAACAGGCGCTCGCCCTCCCCTTCCAGATCATCGCGCAGCGAGTACCGCGACAGCTCGCGCACGGGAAGCTTCTTGCGAATCCTGGTCGCCGGCTCGCCCAGACAATGCATGGCAAGGCGCGCAAAGAGCCGATACGATGGCTCCAGAATCCCCGCACGATTCATGGACATCCAGGCCGCAAGATCGCTGTCTCGGCCCGCACAGGCCAAATGCAGCGCCACCATCCAGGCCTCCGCTCCACCAACCTGCGTCTGGCTTATATCGAGTAGCTCCGCTTCCTCGCGCACCGAAACCATCGAGGTGTTACGCAGATACGCCGCGCGCTCCAACAGCAATGCGTTATCGCGCATGTACGCAATCGACTCCTCGGCAAGTTTGAGCACTTGGACCGCACGGAACTTTGCATTAACCGGCCGTCCCTCTGCCAGCGACTGCCAGCCTTCTAGCAACAGGCCAAACAGCTGAATCTGGTTGTCGCGCATGCGCACGGCAAAACGATCGAGCTCGTTGAATGCCGCGTCGTCGGTTACCGGCAAGCCGGAAAGGAGCCGCCGTGCCGCCAACACCATGCGCACCCAGATAGCCATCGCCTTAAGCCCACGTACGTCGAGCGCCTCCCGCACCACCGTCATCTCGTCGTCGCGCTTGTCGGTTCCCGCAAACGACCCGTCAAAGAGCTCCACCAGCATGCTATCGGCCCGTATAACAATCCCCGCGATGTCGAGCTCGCAGTCGTAGGCCTTGCTCGTTTTGAGCTGCTGTAGAACGCCGCCGTCATCTCCCCGTTCGGTCAGGCATCGCTTGACCTCGATATGCGCAGACAACATATCGAGTGCGGTATGGGATGTCTCGATTTCTGGCACGGCCAGGTTCGTAGGGAGCCCAAGCCCGTTGTCCCCATAGCAAACAGCCGTCAGTGTCTGGGCCACCCTCCATGAAACAGGGTCTATTTCGCAGGCCGCCCGTTCGCCCCCGCGCTCGATGACCGATGCCATATAGCGAGCGAGCTTTGTATTGGACACGCTGACCGCTGCCAGATATACGCCAAGCGCCTCGGCAGGCGTTGGCTCTGGAGCCGAATCGTCGGCATCGATCGTGCCCAGCGCCGCTCGGCAGATATCGGCCCCGTGCCCCGTCAGAGCCAGATCGACCCCATACTGCCCAGCAAGTTCAAGGACCGCCCCACGGTCCAAAAAGGCATCCGCCAGGCCCATCGCCGCATCGCATCGGCCCGCCTTAAGCAAAATCCGGGCCGCCCTCGGAACAAGTTCGGGGCGAACCTCGGCCACCAACTTACGCAAACGCAAGCGTCCGTTATCCTCCGTGCCCAGACACGTAAAACTCCGCTCGGCGGGATCCAAGCCAAAGATCGGGTAGTCGCGTACAAAGTAGGACTGGTCGACCATCGACAGCCTCACCCCGCAAGCCTCGAGTTCCGCGATATTGCCCTCGCCCATCAAAACCATGAGACATGCCACGCAAAACAGCGCATTATTGTCGAGCGAAGCCAGATCGACAAGTGCCGCGCCATATACGTTGACAATCTCGTTTTCGAGCAGACCGGCTACGTCGCCTTGGCCATACAGACCCGTCTGCAATGCCGAAACGAGCTCGGGCACGCCCTGCGTGAGCTGATAAAAGTCGAGCGATGTGCTGATCGAAAACGCCGATGCCCACGCCGAATACTCATAGGCATGCACCTTGAGCATCTGCGCATTGATCTTAACCGAATCGCCCAGCCCATGAATCAGCTGACGATTTGAAGGACGACAGGAGATAAAGACCCCTATCCCCATAGCGCGCAGGCCGCGAATCCTGTCGATGAGGTCTTCGGTATCGTGCTGATCGAGGTTTGGCACATTATCAATCGCGATAAGGGAGTGCGGTTTGTCTTTGAGTTCTTCGGTAACCACCTCGAGCTGCATAAACACCTCGCGCCCAATGGCGCGATCGGCCTCGATAATCCGCACGGGGCCTCGCGTCGGGTCGCATTTAACCTCATGGGTGTACTGCAGCAGCACCGAGGTCTTCCCAAACCCGTCGGGCGCATAAAGAACCACGATGCCGGCCTTTCGGCCCTTGGCGATAAGCTCATTCATCAAGCGTTCGCGTCGCACCATATAGCCTCCGCCCAGCGGCATCAGCTCGAGGTCGTCTATACCGCTCAAATCGTTTACCATGCCCGCTCCTCAACTCGACCGTATGGACACTGTAGCCGCAAGACCATACAAGCCGCGCTATGAATAGAGCGACCTTGTGTTTTAGGTTGTCTTTTGGTACGCAAGCGGCAAGTTTTTGTACAGCGAGGGCCGATTGTTATTAATCCCCCGACTAATCGGTCTTTAAGCAGGTAAATGAGCTTGTCAGCTTGTCCCATCTAAGCGGCAGTGTAACGCAAATGAACAAGGTTCAGCTATGTCATTCAACTCGCCTAGCACCCGCTACCGTCTACGACCTTTTAGTGGCATTTTTGCATAGAATCTGATGTGAATGAATCAAGCTGTTGGGCATCCGGCATTCGTCAAGCTTGCGGCAAGATTTTGGTCAAGTGGACAGAAAGGGATAGCAAAAAGGCCCCCGCAAAGCGGAGGCCTTAGGCAAGGCTATGTCGAGGTGCAGGATTCGCGCTACTCGCAGAGCGAAAGGGCGGCCTCGTCGGCAACGACAACGCAGTTGGTGTGCAGCTGCAGGATCGAAGCCGGGCACTCGGGCGTAACCGGACCATAGCACATATCGTGCACGGCCTGAGCCTTGGCCTCGCCGTTGGCGACGACCAGGATCATGCGGGCATACATGATGGTCTGAGTACCCATGGTGTAGGCCTGACGGGGAACATCGTCGATGCTGTCGAACAGGCGGCTGTTGGCCTGAATGGTGCTCTCGGTAAGGTCGACGCAGTGCGTGCCCTTGGAGAAGTGGTCATCGGGCTCGTTGAAGCCGATGTGGCCGTTGTTGCCAATGCCGAGCAGCTGCAGATCGGGATAGCCGGCGGCAGCGACGACCTTATCGTACTCAGAGCAGGCAGCGGCGGCGTCGGGGTTGGAACCGTCGGGCACATGCGTGTTGTTCAGGTCGATGTTGATGTGATCGAAGAAGTTCTCACGCATGAAGTAGTGATAGCTCTGGGGATCGTCGTGCGAAAGGCCGCGATACTCGTCCAGGTTGTAGGTGCTGACCTCGGCAAAGTCGACGTCGCCCTTCTCGTACCAAGCAGCGAGCTGCTTGTAGGCACCGATCGGGGTGGAGCCGGTGGCAAGACCCAACACGCAGTCGGGCTTGAGGATAACCTGCGCCGAGATAATATTGGCGGCCTTGCGGCTCATATCCTCGTAGTCTTTAGCTTTAATGATCTTCATTACGCGTCCTTTCTCGTACAAGAGAGGCAAGGCTCCCTTACAAGCACTTGCCCGCGGCCCGCGTCGGCCGCAACCAACGTGTGCGGCCACCAGGGCGAGGTCGCGTAATGTATGTGTCTCGTGTCTAACCGCGTCGAGGCCCCTGCCCGTCCACGGTGACCCAAAGCCTTTTAGCTTCGGACAAATCCCATCTTGCCACGGAGGGCGTCCTCTTTCAAGGGCGCCCTCCGTAAACGTGTTTGAATTGTAGGCTAATGGCCACGTGCACTTGTTAGCGCTCGCGAGCAACGATGAGCTGGTCCATCTCTTCGACATGCGCGCCAACGGAGCCCTTGATGCTCGAGAACTCAACGGAGTTGCATACCAAGATGGGAACCGTCACATCGTAGCCCTCGGCAGCAATTGCCTCGCGATCGAACTCAATGAGTACATCGCCCTTATGGACGATGTCACCCACTTGCGCATATACGGTAAAGTGCTTGCCCTCAAGCTGAACAGTGTCCAAACCAACGTGGATGAGCACGTCCAAGCCATCGACCGTGTTAAGCGCAACAGCGTGTCCCGTGGGAAAAATGGCCTCGACCTTGGCATCAGCCGGTGCAATCACACGCGTGCCGGTAGGCTGAATCGCCACGCCCTGGCCCAAAAGGCCGGTGGCAAATGTCTGGTCGTTTACCTCGGAAAGCGGAATGACGTCGCCCGAGATGGGAGCATCCAGCGTAAGGACTCGACCACGCATACCAAAAGACCTTAGGACTTTAGTGAACATGCTCCCCCTCGGACATACCGATCAACCAAAATAACCTTAACAGTTTACCACTTGGCACTCGTTTTTGACCATTAGGGAAGTTCGCGCTTGACAACCTCGACGATGTCGTCGACAACGCGCTGGGTCAGCTCGTGCGTCTCGGCCTCGGCCATAACGCGGACCAGCGGCTCGGTACCGCTCGGACGCACCAGAATGCGGCCGCGGCCGTCAAGCTCCTTCTCGGCAGCAGCGACGGCATCCCAGATGGGCTGGCAATCATCCAGACCAGCCTTGTTGTCGGAATGCACGTTGACGAGTACCTGCGGATACTTCTTCATGATGCCGGCAAGATCGGTGAGGGTACGACCGGTGCGCTTGAGCACGGCCAGCAGCTGCAGAGCCGTCACCAGGCCGTCACCGGTGGTGTTGTGCTCCAGGAAGATGATGTGGCCGGACTGTTCGCCGCCGATGACGGCACCGTCCGCGAGCATACGCTCAAGAACATAACGGTCGCCCACAGCGGTCTGAACCATCTCGAAGCCCTGCTCCTTCATAGCGATGGAGAAGCCCAGGTTGCACATGACGGTCGAGACGATCTCGGAGCTGGCGAGCTTGCCGCGGGCGGCGAGGTCAGAACCGCAGATAGCCAGGATGTAGTCACCGTCGATCTCATTGCCCTCGCTGTCCACAAAGAGCACGCGATCGGCGTCGCCGTCGTGGGCCAGGCCGATGTCAGCATGGGTGCGCAGCACGAGCTCGCGCAGGGGCTCGAGGTGAGTGGAGCCGCACTCGACATTGATGTCGGTGCCGCAGTAATCGGTGTTGATGGCATGGACCGTGGCACCCAGGCGCTGCAGCGCGGCGGGCGTAGTCTGGCAGGAAGCACCGTGACCGCAGTCGACGGCAACGACCAGGCCATCGAGCCTCAGGCCATCAAGCGTATCGATGGCGTGGTCGACGTATGCCTTGCGAGCGTCCTTCATCTTGATGATGTGGCCCACGCCGGCACCGGTCGGCAGCGTGTCGGCAGCCATGGCTTCCTCGGACATGACCCAGGCGCTGATCTCTTCCTCGACCGCATCGGGAAGCTTCATGCCCTTGCGGCTAAAGAACTTGATGCCGTTGAACTCCGGCGGATTATGCGAAGCAGAGATGACGATGCCGCCGTCGAGCTCATTCTGGACGGTGAGCAGCGCCACGGCAGGCGTGGGGATGACGCCGCAGCAGTGCGGACGGCCGCCCTCGGCCATGATGCCGGCGGTCAGAGCGCTCTCGAGCATGGTGCCCGAAAGACGCGTGTCGCGGCCGACACAGATATCCGGACCAAGGAACTTGGTCGCCGCGCGGCCCAGGCGAAACGCGAGGTCACACGAGAGGTCGGCATTGGCGACGCCACGGACGCCGTCGGTACCGAAGATGTTCTGGGGCATAGGATCGCTCCTTCCCTAGCAGGCGATATGCAACCGCCCACCCTAGTCGAAAAAGAAAAGCGGGACCCGCCGAGGAATCGGCAGGCCCCGCTTGTACATTGTATCTCGAAAGGAGATAAAACCTTAGCGCTTGGAGAACTGGGGAGCGCGGCGGGCCTTCTTGAGGCCGTACTTCTTGCGCTCGACCACGCGAGCATCGCGCGTAAGGAAACCGGCCTTCTTGAGGTCAGCACGGTAGTCGCCAGCGTTCAGAAGAGCGCGAGCGATGCCCAGGCGCAGAGCGCCGGACTGACCGGAGATGCCGCCGCCATCGCACAGAGCGATAACGTCGAACTGACCGGCGGTGTCGGTCACCTTGAAGGGAGCAAGGGCGTTCTCAACGAGCTGATGACGGCCGAAATACTGCTCGGCGTCACGCTTGTTGATGGTCACCTTGCCGGTGCCGGGGACGAGACGGACGCGGGCGACGGCGTTCTTACGACGGCCGGTACCCTGGTAGACAACGGTGTTCTCAGCCATCTTTAAGCCTCCAGCTCAATCTTCGTGGGGTTCTGGGCAGCGTGCGGATGCTCGGCACCAGCGTAGACCTTAAGCTTGGTCATCTGGGCACGGCCGAGGGTGGTCTTGGGCAGCATACCGCGAACGGCGCGCTCGATAACCTTCTCCGGGTGCTTCTCCATAGCCTGGCGGAAGCTCTCAGCCTTGAGGCCGCCGTTGTAGCCGCTGTGGCGATAATAGGTCTTCGTGTCGGCCTTGTTACCGGTAAGCTGGACCTTATCGGCGTTGATGACGACAACGAAGTCGCCGCAGTCGCTGTTGGGCGTGAACTGGGGCTTGTTCTTACCGCGCAGGATCATTGCGATCTGGGTGGCAAGACGGCCCAGGACAGCACCATCGGCGTCGACGAGAACCCAGTTGCGCTGGACCTCGCCCTGCTTGGCGTAGTGAGTCGATTTCGAAATCACTTAGACTCCTCCATGTACAGTACGTGTTGTTACAGAGATTCACGGGGCTCTGCAAGTAACCCGTCCATATTACCCCGCTCACCGTACGAGTCAACAGGTATTTTGGCTCCGACCAGAGTTTCTGCACATGTCATCCATGGGTCATGACGTCGCGACACTAGCGCTCGACAAATGCCTCGATATCACTCAGTAGGCGCTTTGCCTCCTGGCGGCCCTGAATATACAGGTCGAGGAGCTTTGCCGGATCATGCTCAACGTGACCGACCTCGACCGGCTTTTGCGGAGCAACGACCAGCGCGCGGCCCTCACGCTCATACTTCCATAGATGCATGCGCTGGATGTTATAGCGGTCGTGGCGCGTCTCGATAGCCTCGAGCAGGTAGGGGTAGTCGGCATAGCGAGCGCGTGCGGCGGGCATAAACTCGTAGGGCTTTTTCTCGTACGAGCGGTCCTGCGTGACAATGACAACCGCGCGATCGAAGCCCGCCTCCTCCAGCACGTGCTCGACGGGGACCGAATCGGCTACGCCGCCGTCGACGTATTTGTGCCCATCGATCTCGACCGGCGGCGTCACCAGCGGCAACGAGGTCGAGGCGCGCACGGCGTCGAGGTCAAGTACGGCGCTTTTGACCGGGAGGTACGTGGCGGTTCCAAAGAGCATGTCCGTCGCGACGGCGTACATCTCGATGGGGCTCGCGTCGAACGTCTCGTTGTCAAAGGGGTCCAGGCGGTCCTGGACATCGTTGAAGATAAAGTCGTAACCCACGATGGAGCCCGTGGACGCAAACGATGCGGCGCCCATGAAGCGGTTGTCGTTGCAGAAAGCCAGGTTGATGCGGTTGGCACGGCCGATCTGGTGCGACTTGTAGTTCACGCCGTTGAGGGCGCCGGCCGATACGCCATATACCGCCGGAATCTCGACGCCGGCCTCCATGAGAACGTCGAGTACGCCTGCGGTAAATTGCCCGCGGAAGCTGCCGCCCTCCAAAACGAGCGCGACCTTGCCGGCGTTCTTTGCCTTATCTTCTGCAGTCATGTTGACCTCCTGCGATTGCGTTTTGGCTTTCTTCTACCCAGTTTTGGAATGGAGGGCGCGCAGGTTTTTCGAGGCGGCAGGTGCAGCGGAAAGTGCGTCCCAGTTTGAGGCGGGATTACGGGATGCGCTTTCCGCTTGGACCGCCGTTGGGAAAGCGCGACCCGTTCTGAGCGCGGATTCCGGGATGAACTTTCCGCTTGAGGCGTCTTCCGGAAAATGAATCCCATTCCGAGCGTCGATTCCGGGATGCAGTTTCCGCTTGAAACGTCATCCGGAAACCGCATCCCAGTCTGAGCCGGAATTCTGGGATGGATTTTCCGCCTGGGGCGACGTTGATGCGGGGCATGGCAGGCTGCAGTCCGATCGGCATCGCATCTGCATAGGGTTGAGGCTTTGCGCGGAGAATCCGCGTGTTCGCTTCGCGAACCCGCACCGGCTTCGGCCGCCTGTCGGCGTCCTCGCCCGCGGGCTAAAAACGCTTACGCGTTTTCTTTACGCCCGCGCCCTGCATAGAGTTCGATTCTCCGCGGTACGGATTAGAAATAAAAAGGCAGGTAGATACGAATATCTACCTGCCTGTTGCTTATGGTGGAGCTGGCGTTCATTCGGTCGAACACCTCGCCACCTGGACCTATAGCGCCAGGCAGCGACGGATTATCGCCCAAGCCGGCAGAATCGTCAAACGTGAACGCCACGCGCAGGCCGTCGTCATCGTCGGGGCCGCCCAGCACCACGCGCGCCACGAACGTGCGCAGAAGCTGCGCGTCGTCCACCTCGGCGGCGGCCATGCCCTCAAGCCAGAACAGCGCGCGGTCGTAGTCAAGGCGGGCGGCCTCAAGGGCCTCGGCCGTGCGCAGCTCGTCCTTGAGGAGCGCC
>USHF01000027.1 GCA_900554465.1 uncultured Collinsella sp. | reverse complement strand
AAGGAGTCGTCGGCAGCGTCAGATGTGTATAAGAGACAGGCTGCTGTGCGACGAGCCCACGGGCGCGCTCGACTACAAGACATCCAAGGAAATCTTGCAGCTCATGGAGGACGTCAACCGCACTTACGGCTGCACCATCATCATTGTCACCCACAATGCCGCCATCGCGCGCATGGCAAATCGCGTGCTGCGCCTGCGCGACGGGCGCATCGTCGAGGACGAGCTCAACGAGTCGCCCGTCGCGGCCGCCGAGCTCGATTGGTAGGCGGCGCCATGACACCTCTCGCAAAACGTCTCCCGCGCGAGCTGCGCCGCAATATCGGCAAGTACCTGGGCATCTTTTTGCTTATGTGCGGAAGCATCGCCCTCACGTCGGGCTTTTTGCTCGCGGCGCATTCCATCGGCTGCCTCATTGACGACATGCGCGACGACTACACGATTGAGGACGGCCGCGTGACTACCTCCTTCGAGGCCACCAAAGATCAGCTCAAGGCTGCCGAAGACGCGGCTGAGGACGTCGGCGGCGTTACGTTCTACAAGAATTTCTCCATCGACGCCATCATCAAAAAGGCGGCTGGCGACGACGGCACCAAGCGCACCCTGCGCACCTACGCGCATCGCACCAAGGTTGACATTGCGTCCTACTGCGAAGGCAGGCAGCCCAAGACGGACGATGAGGTGGCAATCGACCGTGTCTTCGCCACCAACAACGACCTCGCCGTGGGCGATAAGGTTGAGCTTGAGGGCCGCACCTACACCATCTGCGGCATCATGACCCAGCCCGATAGCCAGGCGCTGTTCCTCAACAATTCGGACTTTACGGTGAACACCATCACCTATGGTGTGGCCGAGGTCACCGACGCCGGCTTTGCCGCGCTCGAGGATGCCGGTGGTGCACCTGCCTACACCTACTCCTTTGCTTTTACCGATCGCGACCTCCCCACCGCGGATCGCATCGATGCGGAGCAGGATATGGTCGAGGCGCTGACCGATGCCGATGCGCGCGTGGACGATCTGATCGACGCCGATTCCAACCAGGGTATTGGCTACGCGCGCGACGACGTAGACGGCGACTCCATGATGTGGATGACGCTGCTCAACATTATCATCGTGATCATGGCGTTCGTCTTTGTGGTCCTTACCGACGCCACCATCGAGGAGGAGAGCGCCATCATTGGCACGCTGCTCGCCAGCGGCTATCGCCGCCGCGAGATCGTGCTGCACTACCTGGCACTTCCCGCCATCGTGGGCGTGGTCGCGGCGCTTTTGGGCACCGCGCTCGGCGTCGCGTTCTTTACCGAGCCCATGCGCGGCCTCTATTACGGTTCGTACAGCCTGCCTCCCTTCCAGGTGTACTGGAGCTGGGAGATTTTTGTGAAGTGCGCCGTGGTTCCCGCTGCCGCGCTCATCCTCATCACGCTGGTGGGCCTGCTTCGCAAGATGGGCAAGACGCCGTTGCAGTTCCTTCGTCACGAGGCGAGCGGCAAATCGGGCACCAAGCGCGGCCTGCAGCTGCCGGAGCGCATGGGCTTTGTCTCGCGCTTTCGCCTGCGCATCTTCCTGCGCAACCTGGGCAACTTCGCCACGCTCTTCGTGGGCATTGCGTTTGCCTCGCTGCTGCTGCTCTTTGGCCTGGCGATCCTGCCCACGATGACGCACTATGCGGACAACCTGGAGACAAGCCTGGTCGCCGAGCACCAGTACACGCTCAAGGCTCCGCTAGAGCTTGAGGGTACTGCCGAGGAGCGCGGGCAGTGGGCGGCGCTCGAGCGCTTGCAGTCGATTGACGGCGCGCTGCTCTCCGCCGCCCAGGATGCCGATGACGAGCTTGACGACGCGGCCGATGCGGCGCAGACGGCAGCCGATGCCGCGACCGCATCTCCGTCTGCCGAGAGCCTGGCCGCGGCGCAGGACGCGCTCGCCAAGGTCCAGGACAAGAAAGATGCGCTTTATGCGCGCCTCGATGACCGTGCCGATGCCCTCGGCTGCGACCGCGATGAGGCCATCGACCTGATCGACAAGGCCTCTAAGATCGACACCGACAACGACGACATTCACCCGATCAACACGACCGACAACGGCGCGGGCGCAATCGCGCAGGCCGAGAAATATGCCGTTTACCAGCTGCAATACGACCGCGGCGAGGGAAACGGCACAGAGGCCATCTCTGTCTACGGCATTTCATCTCATTCGCGCTATTGGAAAGACCTCAACGTCGGCGACGGGCGCGTCGTCTTTGGCGGCGGTCTGCTCGATAAGTTTGGCTGGAGCGAGGGCCAGAAGGTCGAGCTTCGCGACAAGTACGAGGCTCGGGATTATTCTCTTGAGTACGCGGGTAAGGACTGCATCTGGGGTTCAAAGTCGGACATGAATATCTATATGAGCATCGATGACTTTAACGAGCTGTTCGGCAACGACGCCGCCTACTTTAACGGCTATGTGAGCGACGAGAAGCTCGACCTCGATGCTCGTTACTTTGCCGGTGACACCACGCCCGACGACATGCGCGCCGTGGGTGACCAGTTCATCGGCATGATGAGCAAAATGATCGGCATGATGGTCGGGCTCGCGGTGTTTATCTTCCTGCTGTTTATGTACCTGCTGACCAAGGCGGTGATCGACCACAGCGCCCGTTCGATCAGCTACATGAAAGTCTTTGGCTATCGCGATGGTGAGATCTCGCATCTGTACATCCGCTCGATCACGCTGTGCGTGGCGGCGTCGCTCGTGCTGAGCCTGCCGGTCATTATTGGCTCGCTCACGGCCATCTTCCGCTCGATGCTGCTCGCCTACAACGGCAATATCGAGATCTACGTGCCCGCTTGGTCCATGGCTGCATGCATCGGCATCGGCTTTGCGACCTACCTGGTCGTGGCGCTGCTGCACACGCGCTCTATCAAGCGCGTCAGCCTGGCCGAAGCCCTCAAGGTGCAGGAGTAGTCATTGGGGACGTTCTTAAACGACTAGTCGTTGGGGACAGTCTTTGCCGGATCGCCGGCTCGCTGGCCGGGCGGCAAGCACTCATTTAAGTCTGTCCCCAATGAGTGCCTAGCGACTCGGCGTTGCGCTTGACTTCAACCCCACTTCAACGGGTACCATCCTCTATGTCTGTAACGCCATATAGACCGAGGGGATAGATCTATGACCGCAACCGCACCCGCAGCACCGGCAAAGGTGTACTTCACCAACCTGCGCACGCATGCTCGCGAGAGCCAGCTCGACAAACTCAAACGCCTCATTCGCCGCGCCGGCATTGAGCAGATCGACTTCGAGAACAAGTTCGTCGCTATCAAGATTCACTTTGGCGAGCTGGGTAACCTGAGCTTTCTGCGCCCAAACTACGCCCGCGCCGTCGCAGACGTCGTGAAGGAGCTGGGCGGCAAACCCTTCCTCACCGACTGCAACACGCTCTATGTGGGCAGCCGCAAAAACGCGCTCGAGCACATCGACACCGCCTACCAGAACGGCTTTACCCCGTATGCCACGGGTTGCCAGATCATCATCGCCGACGGCCTCAAGGGCACCGACGAGGCGCTCGTTCCGGTCGAGGGCGGCGAGTACGTGCGCGAGGCAAAGATCGGCCAGGCACTCATGGACGCCGACATCGTGATTAGCCTCACCCACTTTAAGGGCCATGAGCAGGCCGGCTTTGGCGGCGCCATGAAGAACCTGGGTATGGGCGGCGGTAGCCGTGCCGGCAAGATGGAGCAGCACGCCGCTGGCAAGCCGAGCGTCGATACCACCAACTGCGTTGGCTGCCGTGCCTGCGAGAAGATATGCGCGCACAGCGCCATCACGTTTGACGGTACGCGTGAGCGCGAGCTTGCCAACGGCAGCACTCGCACGGTTCATGTGGCTGCCATCGACCACGATCGCTGCGTGGGCTGCGGACGCTGCATTGCGGCGTGCAACCAGGACTGCATCAAGCCCGACTATGATGCCGCGGCCGACGTACTCAACTACAAGATCGCTGAGTACACGAAGGCCATTGTTCAGGATCGCCCCAGCTTCCACATCTCGCTTGCCATGGACATCAGCCCCAACTGCGACTGCCACCCCGAAAACGACACGCCCATCGTCAACGACATCGGCATGTTCGCGAGCTTCGACCCGGTCGCCATCGACCAGGCCTGCGCCGACGCCGTCCTGGCGTCCGAGCCGCTGCCTAACACCGAGCTTACCGACAGCGCGGCCAAGATGGAGCATAATCACGAGCATCTGGAGGGCGAGCAGGCCAAGGATCCCTTCTGCATCACGCATCCCGACACCGACTGGCGCGCGTGCATCGCGCATGCCGAGAAGACCGGCCTGGGCACGAGCAAGTACGAGCTCATCGAGGTCAAATAGCATCTAGTTATTGGACATATCAAGCGCATTCGTGGCTTAATTCAAGCAAAATCCGCCCGCGAGCACAGCGCTCGCGGGCGGATTTTCGGAAGTGCTAGGGGTCAGATAGACCAGTAAACCGTACTATTTGCCTAAAAATTCTCGTCGAGGAAGTCGTCGACCGTATTCCAGTAGAGCTCGGGGTCGACTTGCGCGCTCTTGGCATGGGTGGCGCCGTGGATAGTGAGCTTTTGCTTGACCTTGCTGGCGCACGCCTCGTAGTTTTGGTCGAGCATGCTGTATGGTACAAAGGTGTCTTGGTCACCGTGGATAAAAAGCATGGGAACCGTCGCGCGCTTGAGCTGTTCCACGCTGCTCGCCTTATGAAAGTCGTAGCCTGCGCGCACGTTGCATACCAGGTTGGCCACATCGAGCAAGGGAAAACTGGGCAGGCCAAATACATCCTTGAGCTGCAGAGAAAACTCGTCCCAAACGCTTGTATAGCCGCAGTCCTCGATAATGCATTTCACATTTGCGGGCAGAGATTCCCCCGCTACGTTCATGGCAGTCGCCGCGCCCATCGACTCGCCAAAGACCAGGATGCGCGCCTTGGGATCGGCCGCAACAATCCGCCCGATCCACGCGACGACATCGAGTCGCTCGGGCCAGCCCATGCCGATGTAGTCACCGCCGGAACGCTCGTGGGCGCGGGCGGCGGGTGCGAGTACGTTCATGCCGCGGTCGTGGAATCGCTTGACGTATCGGGCCATACCGATGGGCTCGTTGGTATATCCATGCAGGCAGACGGCGTAGTCGTGCGTGCTCTCCGACGCAGCAAAATACCAGGCGGCAAGCTCGGTCCCGTCGTCCGCGGTGAGGCTGCTGCTCTCGCGGTTTTCCTTAAACCACGCCCGTGCCTCGCCCTCCTCGGCGTCAATCTGCTCGCCCTTTTCGGCGTCCTTGCCGTCCTGCATCATCTTCATGGTGTAGGGCGCTTGGGGATTCAGGGCAAAGTCGAACAAGAAGTTGCCGGCAAACCCCAGCAGCGCGACAACGAGCACCAGTGCAACGATGCCGGCTATCTTGAGCTTTCGATGGGAATGTGCGTTTTGAGCCATGCGGTATTCTCCTATAAGATGTTAATGCATCAACATTTAATGCAAGCGCATTATGGACGTTCGCCGTTGATGCGTCAACAGGCAAAGAATGGGTAAACAAAGGGTCACGTATGGTGCAAATTTCGCACGCACCCAGACGCTTTGATATAGTGTTGAGAACTCTTTACGTTGGAGGATGTAACCGGCATGTCCGATTCGAGCGACAGTTCCAAGCCGCGACCCAAGGCCGCGGCCGTTCCGCACTACACGGTGGGCGAGGAGATCATGAACTCCGTCACCCATGGTGTCGGCTGCTTGCTGGGTATCGCGGGTCTGGTGCTCCTGATCGTATTCGCTGCACTGCGCGGCGGTGGCCCGGCCCACATGGCCGCGGCAATCGTCTACGGCGCCAGTATTATTCTCGAATACCTAGCCTCCACGCTCTACCATGCGATTCAACCCGCGCGCGCCAAGCGCGTGTTCCGCATCATCGACCACAGCTGCATCTACCTGCTCATAGCCGGCAGCTATACGCCGTTTTGCCTCATCACGCTCGCAAACGACGGCGGCGCCGTGCTGTTCTTTGCCGTATGGGCCATCGCCATTATCGGCATCGCCCTCGAGTGCTTTATGCGCGAGCGTCAACCGCACTGGGTAAGCGGCCTGGTCTACCTGCTGATGGGCTGGCTCGTTGTCTTTAAGCTGCCCGAACTTGTGGCGCTGCTCAACCCCGTGGCACTTGCCCTGCTCGCCGTCGGCGGCGTGTGCTACACCGCGGGCGTGCCGTTCTATATCGCCAAAAACGTGCGCTATCTGCACAGTGTTTTCCACTTGTGGGTGCTCGCCGGCAGCATCTTCCAGTTCATGGCGGTGATCCTCTTCGTAATCTAGCGACCGCGCCCACGGCCCCGCTCGCACGGGCGACCGGCGCAATTGCCCTATCCGTCACCTACGCTTACTACCCAACGTCCCGAATCTTGGAGGTTCGAGAAACTCCCGATGGACATAACCATCTCCCTTATCACCACCCTCGTTTTGACCCTCATCAACGGCTACTTCTCTATGTCCGAGATGGCGCTCACCACGGCTAAGCGCGCCGTGCTGGAGCACGATGCCGAGGAGGGCGATAAGCGCGCCGAGCGCGCCGTCCAGCTCGCCGCCGACTCCGATCAGCTGTTGGCTACCATCCAGGTCGCCATCACGCTCGTGGGCTTCGCCTCGTCCGCCGTCGCCTCGACGAGCCTGTCCGACCCGCTCGCCACGTGGCTCATGAGCTTTGGCATCGCGCCGCTTTCCGCCATCGCAAGCGGCCTGGCGCCGGTCATCATCACCGTCGCCGTCGCCTTTGTGTCCATCGTGATCGGCGAGCTTGTGCCCAAGCGCATCGGCCTCGCTAACGCCGAGGGCGTGTCCAAGCAGGTCGTGGGACCGTTGTCGTTTTTCCAAAAGATCGCCCGTCCGCTCGTGTGGCTGACCGGCGCTTGCTCCGATGGCCTAGCCCGAGTCTTACGCATCAAGAGCGCCGATGACCGTCAAAACGTCTCGGAGGAAGAGATCAAGTACATGGTCTCGGAGCAGGACGACCTGCTCGACGAGGAAAAGCGTATGATCCACGAGATCTTTGACTTGGGCGACACCGTTGCCCGCGAGGTCATGGTGCCGCGCGTGGACACCACCATGTGCGAGGATGACGAGACGGTCGCCAGCGTGCTATCCACCATGCGCCAGACCGGCTTTAGCCGCATTCCCGTCTATCACGAGGACCCCGACAACGTCGCGGGCATCGCGCACATCAAGGACCTGATCCAGCCCGCGCTCGACGGCAAGGGCGACCAGCCCATCGCCGGCTTTTTGCGCGACGCCACCTTTGTGCCCGACACCAAGGACATCCTGCCGCTGCTGTCCGAGATGCAGACCTCGCACGACCAGATCGTGGTGGTCGTGGACGAGTACGGCGGCACGGCCGGCATCATCACCATCGAGGACATCGTCGAGGAGATCGTCGGCGAGATCGAGGACGAGTTCGATCCCGACAACAAGTATCTCACGCGCCTTTCGCGCCGCGAGTGGCTCGTTGATGGGCGTTTTTCGTGCGATGACGCGATTGAGCTTGGTTGGCCGCTCGAGGAAAGCGATGATTATGAGACCATCGCCGGCTGGATCTTGGAGCTTTGCGACTCGGTGCCCGACATCGGTGAGGTGTTTGAGGTCGCGGGGTACAAGTTTAAAGTGCAGTCGATGCGTGGCCAGCGCATCTCGCTCATTCGCGTGATCGCTCCGGCCGAAACCGATAAGAAGGATTCCGAGTCTTCGGCAGAGAAGCCGGCGGCGTCGGGTGCGGGCTCTGCGGACCCGCACGACGGCGACGAGTAGGGCAAGGACGAGTAGGGGAGAGTTATGGCAGGCCTGTTCAACATCCTTAAGGTCACCGTCAGCGAGGACAAGATCTGCGCGCATGTGCTGGTGAACCCCGGCATGCCGCTTATGACTTCGGAGGACATCGAGGCCACGGCGCGCGTGTACTACCTGGTGCCGGCGATTGCCAAGCATCTGTGCCTGGGCGATTCCGGCCGCGAGTTCCAGGACTGCATGGGTCAGACCGAGCTCTGCCATCTGCTGGAGCACGTGACGGTCGAGCTCATGAACGAGACCGGTCTTGCCGGTAGCATCTCGTGCGGCCGCACACGCGTAAGCGAGCATGACGAGCGTGTCTTTGAGGTCGAGCTTTCGTGCCCCGACGACGCACTGGCCATCGGTGCGCTGTCGTCGGCCACCTTTATGATGGATTGGGCCTATCTGCACGCCGACCAGCCCGCCCCCGATGTGGACGGCACGGTCGCGGGCCTGCGCAACCTGGTGCTGGGCATGCGTGCCGAGGCCGAGGGCAAGGACCCGCACGAGGCCGTTGCCGCTGCGAACGGCGAAGATACTGCCGAGGACGAGGGCGCTGACGAGGGCGATGTGCCGGTTGACGCCGAGCCCGTTGCCGATGCGACCGCCGAGCCCGTTTCCACCGAGCCCCAGGGCGTCCCCAACTTTGACGACGAGCCCCAGGTGGCGATTGATACCGAGGGCGCGGTTGCCGAGAACCACGAGGCCTCCGCTGCCGTCTTTGGCGGTGCGGCGACGGTTCCGGCGGGACCTGCGCATGAGGGCGGCCTGCCGCTCGTGGACGGCGCCGGCGAGGACCCGGGTGCCACGGTGGCCATGCCGGCTATGCCTCAGGAGTAGGCCTACGCGTTTATCACCATCACGTACCTGCGCCTTTGCCGTACGCAGATGAGCGGAGCGGCAAGTGATGCGCTGCGGGTATAATGGACAGCATTCAAACGGTGGGCACCGACGTGCCCGCAGGAGAGGAATGATCATGGGTAAGACTTTCAGCTTTGTCTCCGGCGCACTTTTTGGTGCTGCTGCTGGCGCTATTATCGGCGTTGCTCTGGCCCCGCGCTCGGGCGCCGAAACCCGCGCCATGGCTGCCGATATCGCCAACGACGCCTGGGACAATATGCGCGACACCTACGAGCACGGCGCCGAGGAGGCCCGTGCTGCGGTGAATGACTTTGGCCCGATGGTCGACGCCAAGACCGACGACCTGCGCGCCAAGGTCGACCTGGCCCGCGAGCGCATGGACCAGCTGCGCGAGCAGCTCAACGACGCCATTTCGGGTGGCAACGTGACGCCTGCCGCCGACGTCGTGGTCGAGAACGCCGTCGAGGCTGATGCCGGGGCTGCGGAACCCTCGACCGAGGCATAATGCGCGCTGGGGATTTTGTCGGCGCCAAGATCTATCGCAAGCCTACCGAGGACAAGCGCACCAAAAAGGACGGCACGCCGCGCAGCCCCAAAAAGCTCGGAAAGATTCACTTTCCGGTCTTTACCCCGGGCGGTACGCGCGTGGTCGGCTTTATGGTCCGCCAGTCCGATATCGCGGGCATGATCGAGCGTCCCGACCGATTCGTAGCGCTCGACGCCATTGGTGTCTACGAGGGCGCCATCGCGGTTGACGACGTCAAGGGCACCTACGATACCGCTGCGGCCAAGCGCCTCGACATCAACCTGGACGATTGCATCATCTGGGTCGGTATGGACGTGCGCACGGAATCGGGCGACGTCGTGGGCTATTGCTCGGACGTTGAGTTCAAGCCGCGCTCGGGCATCGTGCAGGCATTCTATGTGACCGCCGGCGCTGCTTCGAGTGTTTTGGTTGGTGACACGCAGGTGCCGCCGACGATGCTGCGCGGCTACGAGAACGGCGCGATGGTCGTCTCGGACGAGGTCAAGTCGCTCGGGTATTCGGGCGGTGCGGCTGCCAAGGCCGCCGAGGCCAGCGTCGTGGTGGGCGACAAGGTCAAAAAGGGCGCCAAGGTGCTCGATGACAAGGGATCGGTCGCCGTGGACAAGGGCAGCCGCGCACTGGGCAAGCAGCTCGGCAAGACGCGCGGTATGTTCAAGGCCTTTAAGGACGAATACCAAAAGGCGAGCGGAGGCTCGTCAAAAGCTACAAAATAGCGACGTACCAAATGATGGGAGGCAAGCCGGAGACCTGTTGCTCCGGCTTGCTGTGTTTATGGGGGAGGGCACATGCGCCAAAACGGATCCAACTTAAACGGGCGTTCGGGTGCGCGTCCGACGGCGCGCCGCGACCTGGGGCAGCTGCCCAGCGGTCAGCGCCGCCGTCACCGTAAGCCCGGCGCGATGTATCTCAACCATAGCCGCGGCTTTAGCGATCGCAGCGCGCGCATCGGCAACAGCCGCACACCCCGTCGTTCGTCTCGCCTGCCCTACGCGCTCATCGCCGTGGGTTGCGCGCTCGTGCTGTTTATCGCTGCCGTCGTGGGCTACGTCAACCGCAGTGTGGACGTGGAGCTCAACGGCCAGAAGACAGCGGTGCGTGTGGGCTCTACGCTGCAGAATCTCATCGACGACCAGGAGTTGACTGACACCTACGACGCAGGCGACCTGCTGGCCGTCGATGACAGCGTGCTCAAGCGCCATGGGGGCGAAAAGCTGTCGGTGAAGGTCGACGGCAAGCGCGTGAAGCAGGGCAAATGGGATAGCCGCGAACTTGAGGGCGGCGAGAAGGTGACGGTCAAGGATGGCCGTAACACCTACGAGAAGCACGAGGTTCAGGCTACGGTTATCGAGCCCAAGCTCAAGGTCGAGGGTACGGGCGCTATCGAGTATGTGCAGACGTGGGGTGTCCAGGGCCGCTCCGAGGTGTGGGTCGGCGAGCAATCGGGCAAGACACAGGACCGCGGCGAGGTCGTGCCCGCCACCGATTGCGTCGTTGCGTGCGCCAGCGTGGCGCCCAAGGGCAACAAAAAGTACGTGGCGCTGACGTTTGACGAGGGTCCGAGCAGCGCTACCAAGCAGATCTTGCAGGTACTCAAGGAAAAGGGCGTCACCGCGACGTTCTTCCTGTCGGGCGATGCGGCCGAGGCATCGCCTGCCACGGCCAAGGCGATTGTCGATGTCGGGTGCGAGATCGGATCCAACAGCTACAGCGACGATTCGCTCAAGGGTCAGGACCGTGAGGCGGTACGCGAACAGATCACGAAAGGCACCGATGCGATTAAGTCGGCGACCGGCGTGAAGACGATGCTGCTGCGTGCTCCCTATGCTGCCTTTGACGAGCAAAACTGGATTGATGCGATGGACTTGGTCTCCGCCGTGGTCTCGTGGAATATTGACTCGGGCGACTGGCTGCTCAACGGTGCCGACGAGCAGGTCTCGACGGTGCTCGATTCGGTGACGCCGGGCAATATCGTGCTGCTCACCGATAGAGACGAATGCGCCGAGCAGACGCTCGAGGCGCTGCCGCAGATTATCGACGGCCTCATTGCCGACGGCTACAAGATCGTGACGCTCAGCGACCTGGTCAAGACGGACACGTCGCTGAGAAAAAAGCTCACCTCGCTGACGAAGGTCACCATGCCCAAGGATGCCGTGTTCCCCCAACTTGCCGAGGACAACGACACCGCAGAGTAGTTATTGGGTAGTCATTTAAGAACGTCCCCAATGACTATGTCACGGATGCGTCAGCCTTTGGTATGCCTGCGATGTGCAGCGCATAAATTTGGCGCCACAGCGCGATGCTGATGCTATAGTTACTGCGGATAATAAGGGTCAAGAGAAAGGTTACAGGTGAAATCCAAACCTCGACCATACAGTCGATGACCCCATGCAGGTGCTTTCTGCGCATGCACGGGGTGTGAGCGCCGAGCGGCGTGCCGCCCGCGCATGCGTATACATATCTAAAAGTCCACGGATGGCGCGCCGGCATGGCCGCGTCCGGAGGAATAATGATGGGGAGCACCATTGAATTATCTGAGTGAGATGCTCAAATTGCCGGTCTTGGACGTCGACGGCGAAAAGCTCGGCGTGGTCAACGATTTTGGTATTGCTACCGGCGAAGTTTTTCCGCACGTGACGTCGCTCGCGTTCCGCGGACCCGGCAAGACGCCGTTTATGATCAGTTGGCGCAAATGGGTCGACCGTATCGACGAGACGGGCGTGTACCTTAAGGCGTCGGCCACCGAAATCCGTTTTTCGTACCTGCAGCCGACCGAGCTCTTGCTCGCACGCGACGTGCTCAACAAGCAGATCGTCGACACGCAGGGCATGAAGGTCGTGCGCGTAAACGACATCAAGTTTTCCATGTCGGGCGAAAACCAGCTGCGCCTGCTGGGGGCCGAGGTCGGTGCCCGCGGTCTGCTACGCGCCATCAGCCCCGCGCTCGAGCATATCGTCGAAGGCTTTATGAAGCACCTGGGTAAGCCGCTCAGTGAGGACATCATCGCTTGGTCCTACATGGACCTGCTCGATCGCTCGACTAAGAACATCCAGCTCTCGGTGTCGCACAAGACGCTCGGCGAGCTGCACCCTGCCGACATCGCCGACATTATCGAGCAGCTCGACCCACGTCTGCGTGCGCAGGTGTTTGCGCAGCTCGATACTGCCCAGGCCGCCGAGGCCATCTCTGTCTCTTATACACATCTCCGAGCCCACGAGACATGCGCAGATCTCG
>USHF01000026.1 GCA_900554465.1 uncultured Collinsella sp. | reverse complement strand
GCCGAGCACCAGCCCTTCACCCTGCCGACCGAGACCGACATCGCCAAGATCGAGGCCGACCCGCTGGCAGCCGGTTCGTGCACCTACGACTTTGTCATGGACGGCTTTGAGGCCGGCGGCGGTGGTATGCGTATCCACAACGCCGAGATGCAGATGTCCATGCTCAAGCTCCTGGGCTTTACCGAGGAGCGCGCCGAGTCGCAGTTCGGCTTCCTCATGGAGGCCCTCAAGTTTGGTGCGCCCCCGATGGGCGGTTTCGCTCTGGGCCTGGATCGCGTGTGCATGCTGCTCACCGGCTCCGACTCCATCCGCGACGTCATGGCGTTCCCCAAGACGGCCAGCGGCTCTGATCTCATGTCGGGCGCCCCAAGTGCTGTTTCCGGCGCCCAGCTCAAGGACGTCAGCCTGCGCCTGATGTAGGCAAGCGGCTACATATTGCCCGTAACGAGGGAAGGACGCGCTCCTTCCCTCGTTTTTTGTGGGACGGGGGTGCGCCGGTAACGTACAATAACTACCACGTGGCTGGGTTTGCCGGCCGAATGCACGATGCCGCGGGAGGGGACATGGTCGAGTTTACAAAGACGATTAAAGATCCGTTGGGATTGCATGCCCGCCCGGTTGCGCTGCTCTATGACATTATTGCCAAGCATCGTAGCAACGTATCGGTCAGCATCGGCGATCGCCATACCGACGGCCGTGACGTGATGGGCCTCATGGCGCTTTACGGCGAATGTGGCGAGGACGTCGTCTTTCGCGTTTCGGGCGTAGACGAGGCTTCGTGTGTCACGTCGATCAGAAACCTCTCGCTCTAAACGCAACAATGTGACAAAGGGACAGTCCCTTTGTCACATCTCTGGGAGGCGCTCTTTGCGGCGCCTCTTTTGTTTCGTATGGGAAACTTTTTCGAAAACTGAATAGGGACCCTTTTCAAAAAGTTAACCACGTGTTAGTTTACTATAGCGAACATAGACGTGGTTAACTTTTGCTGCGTCGATGTTGAGGACGAACTGACGTTAGGAGCGCACTCATGTCTTGCGGACCGCAGATGCCGGCTTTGCCGCTCTCGATGGTAAAGGCGGGCGAAACCGTGCACGTGTCTCGTGTAAAGGGCAATCAGGACATGAAGCACCACCTCAAGGACCTCGGCTTTGTCGAGGGCAGCGAGATTCACGTGGTGAGCTCGAGTGGTGCCAATATCATCGTCACCGTGCTGGGCGCACGTTTTGGCATCGATTCCAAGGTTGCCATGCACATCATGACCGTCGGTTAGTCCGCAGCATTTCATTAAAACCGAAAGGGGGACAAGAGGATGAAGACGTTGGGTGACGTTAAGGTAGGCGAGAGCTCTACCATCGTCAAGCTTCACGGTGAGGGCGCGCTGCGCCGCCACCTTATGGACCTGGGGCTCATCAAGGGCACTTCATTCAAGGTCGTAAAGGTTGCGCCGCTCGGTGATCCGGTCGAGATCAACGTACGCGGCTACGAGCTTTCCATCCGCAAGGAAGAGGCTGCCGTCGTAGAGGTCCAGTAAGGGCTTGCGGCGTATATTTCTGCAGGTAAAGTTAGGTATTTCTAACTTAATGCAGCAACTTTAAAGCACATTATCCAGCCTGCGCGGAGAAAGCAGCGCAGGCACACAAGGAAGAAGGATTGAATGGCGGATTCTCAGATCCATGTCGCGCTGGCGGGTAACCCCAACTGTGGCAAGACCACGCTTTTCAACCTGATCACGGGCGCCAACGGCTACGTTGGCAACTGGCCCGGCGTCACGGTTGAGAAAAAGGAGGCCAAGCTCCTAAGCGACAAGAACGTTACCATCACAGACCTCCCTGGCATCTACTCGCTTTCCCCCTACAGCCCCGAGGAGCAATGCTCGCGCGATTACCTCATGAGCGGCGAGCCCGATGTCGTCGTCCAGGTGGTCGACGCCACCAACCTCGAGCGCAACCTGTACCTGGCGCTTCAGGTTATCGAGACCGGCCTGCCCGTGGTCGTCGCCCTCAACATGGCCGACTTGGTCGAGAAGAACGGCGACAAGATCGACACGGACAAGCTCTCCAAGAAGCTCGGCTGTCCGGTCATGATGATCTCGGCTCTTAAGAACAAGGGCATCAAGGAGCTGTTCGAGCAGGTCAAGAAGTCCGCTGCTTCCAAGGGCCAGGTGCCGGAGCACAAGTTCGATTCCTCCATCGAGGACGTTCTGGACCACATCGAGAATAACCTGCCTGCGAGCGTTCCCGCCAACAAGCGTCGCTACTACGCCGTTAAGCTGTTTGAGCGCGACGCGGACGCCTGCAAGCTCATCAACCTCACTAAGGAGAAGGCCGCTCGCGTGGAGCAGCTGGTCGCCCAGTGCGAACAGGACTGCGACGACGACGCCGAGTCCATCATCACCGGCGAGCGCTACGGCGTCATTGCCCACATCATTGACGAGTGCCTCACCAAGGCTCCGGCCAAGATGAGCACCTCCGAGAAGATCGACCGTGTGGTTACCAACCGTATCCTGGGCCTGCCGATCTTCGTAGTCATCATGTTCTGCGTGTACTACATCGCCGTTTCCACCTTGGGCGGCACGGTAACCGACTTCACCAACGACCAGCTCTTTGGCACCGACGGTTGGTATGTGCTCGGCCAGGGCCGCGACGCCTACGACGCAGCTGTCGAGGCTGCGGGTGACGCCGCCGACTCGATCGACCCGGCGCAGTACGGCCCCTATGTCCCGGGTATTACCACCGTGGTGCACGACGCCCTTGTGGCGGGTGGTACCGAGGACGGCGGCCTGGTTGATTCGCTGGTCTGCGACGGTATCGTCGGCGGCTTAGGCGCCATCTTCGGCTTCGTTCCGCAGATGTTCCTGCTCTTTGTGATGCTGTCCTTCCTGGAGGACTGCGGCTACATGGCCCGTGTCGCCTTCATCATGGACCGCGTGTTCCGCCGGTTTGGCCTGTCCGGTAAGTCCTTTATCCCCATGCTCGTGTCCTCGGGCTGCGGCGTCCCCGGCGTCATGGCCACCAAGACCATCGAGAACGAGAAGGACCGCCGCATGACGGTCATGACCACCACGTTCATTCCCTGTGGCGCTAAGCTGCCGATCATCGCCCTGCTCATGGGCTCCATCATCGGCGATTCTTCCACCACCGCCGCATGGATCAGCCCGCTCTTCTACTTCTTGGGCGTCTTTGCCGTCATCGCCTCGGGCCTCATGCTCAAGAAGACCAAGCTCTTCGCCGGTCGCCCGACGCCGTTCGTTATGGAGCTTCCCGCCTACCACTTCCCGGCGATCCGCTCTTGGGCGCTGCACGTGTGGGAGCGCTGCTGGGCCTTTATCAAGAAGGCCGGCACGGTCATCTTCGCGTCCACCGTCGTCGTTTGGTTCCTCTCCAACTTTGGTAGCTACAACGGTTCCTTTGGCTTCCTGCCCGCGATGGACGGCATCCCCGAGGAGTTCATGGACTACTCTGTGCTTGCCATGCTCGGCAACCTGGTCGCTTGGATCTTCGCCCCGCTCGGCTTTAGCACCTGGCAGGCAACTGCGCTGACTGTCTCTGGCCTTGTCGCTAAGGAGAACGTCGTCGCCACCGCCGGCTCGCTGCTGTCGGTTGCTGACGCCGCCGAGACCGACCCGAGCCTGTGGACCGCGTTTGCCGGCATGTTCCCGACTATGGGCGCCTGCGTTGCCTTCGGTGCTTTCAACCTGCTGTGCGCCCCGTGCTTTGCCGCCATGGGCACTATCCGCAATCAGATGGACTCCGGTAAGTGGACCGCGATTGCCATCGGCTACGAGTGCGCCTTCGCTTGGGTCATCGGCCTGTTCATCAACCAGTTCTACAACCTGCTTGTCCTTGGCCAGTTTGGTATCTGGACGGTTGTGGCCATCGTGCTGCTGGTTGCGATGCTCTTCCAGATCTTCCGTCCCATGCCCAAGCACGCTTGGACCGACGAGGATGAGACCAACACCGCTTCCGCCGCAGTTTCCGCTTAAGTCCGAATAAGGATTAGCCCCTTTCCACGAGCCCGGGTGTCCCAGCGACACTCGGGCTTTTTGGTAGGGGAGATGTGGCGTTTCCGCAGATAAAACCGACCAAAATAAACCTGTCCCTTTTTGGTAGGTGGAGAATGGGGTAAAGTAAGTGGTGGTTAACTAGAGGAGGCTTGCTATGGCACCTATCGATATTGTTGTACTGGCTGTTGTCGGCATTGCGTTTGTCGCGGTGTGCGTGCGCATCTACCGCAAGGGCACCTGCGCCGACTGCGCTCAAGGTGGCGTTTGCACCGGGCATTGCTCCAACAAAAAGACGTGCGCCGCGCTTAAGGGCGTGGACAAAATCGCCGAAGACTTGGGCCGTGGTATCAAGTAAGGCCCGGACATCAAAGCGCCCCGCGAGCATTCGTTCGCGGGGCGCTTTGCGCATTTGGACGCGAGCGCGGCGAGTTGAAGAGTATTTTTAGGGTATCGTTAAATCAGTTGCGGTGAAATACGGACTGTTTTGGCTGTCAAAGGCCTTATCTACTCCGTATTCCACCGCAACTTTTTGTGGGGTGGGCTAGAGACGCTGCATGCGGTACCCGACACCCATGTGCGTCTGAATCATCTTAGGGTGAGAGGGGTCTGCCTCGATCTTCTTGCGCAGGGTGCGCATGAACACGCGCAGGCTCGCCAGATCGCTGTCCCAGCTCGTGCCCCATATCTCGCGGGTGATGAAGGTGTGGGTGAGCA
The DNA here is from genome assembly GCA_900554465.1 of uncultured Collinsella sp. Classification (GTDB taxonomy): domain Bacteria; phylum Actinomycetota; class Coriobacteriia; order Coriobacteriales; family Coriobacteriaceae; genus Collinsella. The sequence continues at coordinate 7,806 of USHF01000026.1, read as the reverse complement.
CCTTGTCGACGTTTTTCGCCAGAAGGACGAGCAATTTGTACTCGGTTGGGGTGAGCGAGAGCTCGCGTCCGTCTTTCGTCGCGTATCCCGCGGCGTAGTCGATATGCAGCGGACCGTTGTCGAACGTGCTCGCTTCTGTCGACTCACTCGACGCCATCGAGGAGCGCCTCAAATTCGCGCGGACGCGCGCGAGCAACTCATCCACAGAAAAGGGCTTGGTGAGGTAGTCGTCTGCCCCTGCGTCAAGTGCTGCAATCTTGTCGGAATCTTCGGTGCGCGCCGAAATGACGATAATGGGGACTGCCGACCAGCTTCGGATCTTCGTGATGACCTCGATACCGTCAATGTCGGGAAGGCCGAGGTCGAGCATGATGAGGCTAGGGCCGTGCGACACCGCATCCATGATGGCGGCCTGGCCGTTGCAAACCTTGCTCACGACATAGCCGTGGAGGTCAAGCGCGGTCGAAACGAGGTTTTGAACGGTCAGGTCATCTTCGACCAGGAGGATGCGTGGCTTAGCGGCATTATTCATGAATCTCGATCTCCTCGGCGGGCAGGGTAAAACGGAAGACGGCCCCATGGGGGTGGTTGTCGCGAGCTTCGATGACGCCGCCATGCGCCTCCACGATGGAGCGGCAGAGCGACAGCCCAAGGCCGATGCTTCGACGCGAATCCACGGGCCGCATATTGCGTGAGGTGAAGAAGCGCTCAAAGATATGAGGCTTGTCGCAGTCTGCCACACCCGGCCCATCGTCTGCGACGTCCACCACGACGAACGCGCCCTCGCGACGTGCGCTGATGGTGACAGTCGAGTCCTCGGGCGTGTATTTGAAGGCGTTCATGATGAGATTCGTAAGCACCTGCATGATGAGATGGACGTCGATGCGTACCAGCAGGATGTCGTCAGTGTGCTCGATGGTGACAACACGTCCATGCGATGCTTGTGCGACATGGCTGAGGGCGGCCTCGATGACCTCGTCGATAAGCTCGGATGTGAAGTTGAGGCGAATGGTGCCGTCCTCGACGCGTGTGATGGCGAGGAGGTTCTCCACGGTATCGATAAGCCAGAGGGAGTCGTCGTAGATGGCATCGGCGAGATCGCAGCGTTGTTCGAGGCTGAGCTTCTCGTCGCTCTTCCGAAGGATTGCCGCAGATCCGGATATAGCCGTGAGGGGTGTCCTCAAATCATGGCCGATGGAGCGCAAAAGGTTGGCGCGCAGCTGCTCGTTTTTCGCCAAGACCGCAGCCTCTTCGCGCTCTTGCGCCGCCCGGTCACTTTCGAGCGCCAAGGCGCATTCACCTACGATAGATAGGACGATCGAATGCTCGAAGGCTTCGATCTCGCGCCCCTCCAGGGCGATGCCGATGACACCGAATACCTTGTCGCCGGTGCGAACCGCGAGGTAGAGACAGCGCGCCTCAGGCAGGGTCCGCGTGCTTGCGCCCGCGCGCTTGTTGTTGGTGAAGGTCCAGGTTGCAACGGCGCGCTCGTAGTCGGTGAGCAGCGACGCGGATCGGTTTTCGGTGCCAGCGGACTCATAGAGCGCCTTGCCGAGCGTGCCGTGTTCGGCGGGGTAGAAGACCACGTCGAGTTTTAGCAGTTTGACGAGTTGGTTCATGGCGACGCGGGCGCACTCCTCCGCGCTATGGGCTTGCTGTAAGAGCTGGTTCGTTTCGAGGAGTACGCGCGTTTTGAATGCGTTCTCGGCGGAGGTACGGGCATTGTCGGCGATGCGCGCAGTTAACTCGCCGGCGACCATAGCGGTAGCGAACATGATGCCGAACGTGACCAGATAGCTTCGGTCGTAGCTGGCGAGCGAAAACAGAGGCGTTACGAAGCAGAAGTTGTAAAGCACTACAGAGAGCACGCTCGATACGATCGTGCAGATACGCCCCGTCGTGGTGACGGCGGTCAGCAGGGCCGTGAGGATATAGAGGGATATGATGCTGGAATCGGCAAATCCCAGATGGCGGAAAGCCGTGCCGATCGCCGTGGCGACAAGAGAGAGGGCCAGCGTGCGAAGCACGTTTCGGCTGCTGGGCGGCTGCAGGGCGAGCGCATGGCGGCGTCCTTTGGGTCGGGAGGGCGGAGTCGACTGGTCTGGAATGATGTAAATGTCGAGGTTCGGGGCGAATGTTATGAGCTGTTCTACGAGAGATTTGCGGCCAAAGAGGGCCTGACGGACGCTGCTGTGCTCGCCCGTGCGCCCCATGACGATCTTCGAAATACCCGACAGGCGCGCGAACTCGGAGATCTGAAACGCGACGTCGTCGCCATAGACGGTTTCCATATGTGCTCCGAGCTGCTCGGCTAGGGCGATATTGTCTGCAAGCTTGGCGCGCTCATCATCGCTCATGGCTTGCGTGCGTGGGCTCTCTACGAACAGGGCGACGAGCTCGCTGCGAAACGCTTTCGCCATGCGTGCGGCGGCACGGACGATGCGGGGATTGGTCGGCGCCGGGGAGACACAGACTAAGATACGCTCCTTGGTGTAGTAGTCACGGTTTCCCAGCACGCGTGCGGCGTCTGTGAGGTGGCCGGTGCGATCGGCGCAGCGGCGCAGCGCGATTTCTCGGAGTGCGGTGAGGTTCTCGACGGTAAAAAAATGCTGTTGCGCTCGCTCGGCTTGTGCGGGACGGTAGACGAGGCCGGCGCGAAGGCGCTCAAGTAGGTCTTCGGGCTCTATGTCGACGAGCTCGACCTGGTCGGCATCATCGAAGATGCGGTCGGGGATTCGTTCGCTCACGACAACGCCGGTGATGGATGCAACCATGTCGTTTAGGCTCTCGATATGCTGAACGTTTACGGTCGTATAGACGTCGATGCCTGCATGTAGAAGTTCCTCGACGTCTTGATAGCGTTTGTCGTGGCGAGACCTCGGCGCATTCGTATGGGCGAGCTCGTAGACAAGGATGAGCTGAGGGGCGCGTTCGATAGCCGCATCTAGATCGAACTCGCTGAGCGCAATGCCGTTGTGCTCGATGAGTTTGCAGGGCACGTTCTCAAGCCCTTGTGCAAGATGGGCAGTTGCCGGACGTTCGTGCGGCTCGATGTATCCCGCGACGACGTCGACACCTCGCCGCTTGGCGGCGTGGGCGGCTTGAAGCATCGCATAGGTTTTGCCTGCACCAGCAGCGTAGCCAAAGAAAATCTTGAGGTGTCCCCGGCTGGTTCGAGCGTCATCGGCGACCTCGTCTTTCTCAATTGCCTTGAGGATGAGGTCTGGATTGACGCGAGTGTCCGATGCGTCGCGCTGCATAGCGTAGCCTTTCTGAAACGTTGTCCATGCGTGCATGCGCGGTGAGGACGCCACTGTATGCTCGCGAGGTCGAGTATAGGCGCACTGCAGCCGCAATAGTGCTTTCTACCTGCATCTTTACGGCATCTTAAGGTCGTGAGCCCCGGCCCTCACGCCTCTTTAATCTCTAGAAGCGTTTACTGTCCCCAGGCGCTTGCGAGAGCAGGCGTCCGAGACATCGGACCGCGCGTGAAAGGGGCGGTAATGGACATCCTCATTCCCATTATCGGAGTCGTCTGCATCGGACTCCTTATCTATTACATCTACATTCTGATGAGGAGTGATTCGTAAACTATGGACGCTGCGATTCAGTACATCTTGTACTTTGCCGTGCTCGTCGTCCTGGCCGTTCCGCTCGGTCGGTTCATGGCCCATATCATGGATGGCGAGCATACGTTCCTGTCGCCTGTGATTGCTCCTGTGGAGCGTGGCGTCTATCGTCTGCTTCGCATCGACGCGGCAGAGCAGATGGGGTGTAGGCGCTATCTGGCAAGCGTGCTGGTCTTTTCGGGGATCGGCCTCGTGGCTCTTGTGGCACTCCAGGTGCTTCAGTCCTTCTTGCCAGGCAATCCCCAGCACCTGCCGGGTGTGCCATGGGACCTGTCGTTCAATACGGCTGCTTCCTTCATAACCAACACCAACTGGCAGTCCTACTCCGGTGAGACCACCCTGTCCTACTTCGTGCAGTTCATGGGCCTCACCGTGCAGAACTTCGTTTCCGCTGGTACCGGTATCGCGGTCATGTTCGCGCTGATCCGCGGCTTCCGTCGGGTCAAGGAGCAGGGTCTGGGTTCCTTCTGGGTCGACCTCACCCGCACCGTCCTGTATGTGCTCATTCCGCTGAACCTCGTGTTTGGCATCTGTCTGGCTGCCGGTGGCGTCATCTCCAACTTCCAGCCGGCTCAGAAGGCTGAGCTCGTAGAGCCCGTCGCTGTCCAGCCTAATGCAGACGGCGGCTGGAGCGTCATCGACGGCGCCCAAATCGAGGGCGACACGGTCAAGGTCGACGGCAAGGTTGTCGAGGGCGCGCGCGTGGTCACCGAGCAGTTCCTGCCCCAGGGTCCCGCGGCTCCTCAGGTCGCCATCAAGCAGTCCGGCACCAACGGCGGCGGCTTCTTCGGCGTGAACTCCGCCCATCCGTATGAGAACCCCAGTGCCTTCACCAACATCATCGAGATGACCAGCCTGCTGCTGATTCCGGCCGCCTGCTGCTTCGCCTTCGGTATCGGCGTCAAGAACACCAAGCAGGGCAAGGCCATCTTTGCCGCCATGTTCATCCTGCTGGTGATCTTCACCGGCATCATCGCCGTCAACGAGCATGCGGGCACCCCGCAGCTGGCCGATGGCGGCGCGGTCAACATCGAGATGACCGACGGCCAGGCCGGCGGCAACATGGAGGGCAAGGAGAGCCGCTTTGGTATCGCCACCTCCTCCACGTGGTCGGCTTACACCACCGCCGCTTCCAACGGCTCGGTTAACTCCATGCACGACTCCTACACCCCGCTGGGCGGTTTTGTCCAGATGCTCCAGATGGCTCTGGGCGAGGTCGTCTTCGGCGGCGTAGGCTGCGGCCTGTACGGCATGATCGGCTTCGCCATCCTCACAGTGTTCATCGCCGGGCTTATGGTCGGCCGCACGCCCGAGTTCCTGGGCAAGAAGATCGAGCCGGGCGAGATGCGCTGGGCAGTTGTCCTGTGCCTGGCAACTCCGTTTGCCATTCTGGTGTGTTCGGCCATCGCCTGCATGGTGCCCGGTCTTGCCGACCAGCTCACCAACGGCGGGGCGCACGGCTTCTCCGAGGTGCTGTATGCCTTCACCTCATGCGGCGGCAACAACGGCTCGGCGTTTGCAGGCATGAACTGCAACATTCCCTGGATCAACGTCATGCTCGGCCTCGAGATGCTGTTCGCCCGCTTCATGCCCATCATCGGTACGCTGGCTATCGCTGGCTCGCTGGCCAAGAAGGGTAAGGTCGCCGAGAGCGCCGGTACCCTGTCTACCACCAACGGCATGTTCGTATTCCTGCTCGTGTTCATCGTTCTGCTGATCGGTGCCCTGAGCTTCTTCCCGGCCCTGGCGCTTGGCCCCGTTGCCGAGTTCTTTCAGATGATTGCGTAAAGGAGGGCGCAGATTTATGGCTATGCAAAAAGACATGATGGGCCGCGCGGTCCGCGACTCGTTTGCCAAGCTGGATCCTCGCGTCCAGATTCAAAACCCGGTCATGTTCCTGGTGTGGCTTTCCGCCGTCATGACCTCCGTCCTGGCCGTCGCTTCCATCTTCGGTGTGCAGGACGCGGGTGTGCCCACCTACTATGTGGTCGCCATCGCGGTCATCCTGTGGCTCACCGACCTGTTCTCGAACTTCGCCGAGGCGCTTGCCGAGGGCCGCGGTAAGGCCCAGGCCGATTCCCTGCGTGCGGCCAAGAAGGATGTCGAGGCCCATCGCATCGAGTCCGTTGAGGACAAGGAGCACTTCATCGTCGTTCCCGGCACCGAGCTCACGCGCGGCGACCTGGTGATCGTACGCGCCGGAGAGCAGATTCCCGGCGACGGCGACGTCATCGAGGGCGCTGCCTCCGTTGACGAGTCCGCCATCACCGGCGAGTCCGCCCCCGTGGTCCGCGAGGCCGGCGGCGACCGCTCTGCCGTTACCGGTGGTACCACGGTGCTGTCCGACTGGATCATCGTCAAGATCTCCAGTGAGCCCGGCCAGAGCTTTCTGGACAAGATGATCGCGATGGTCGAGGGTGCCGCGCGCAAGAAGACCCCTAACGAGATCGCTCTGGAGATCTTCCTGGTGGCCCTCTCCATCGTCTTTATCCTGGTCACGCTGGCCCTGTATTGTTACTCCTGCTTCTCGGTCGGTCTTAACGACATGGACAACCCCACGGCCGTGACCACGCTCGTGGCGCTGCTCGTGTGCCTGGCTCCCACTACCATCGGCGCCCTTCTGTCCGCCATCGGCATCGCCGGCATGAGCCGTCTGAACGAGGCCAACGTGCTGGCCATGTCCGGCCGCGCCATCGAGGCCGCCGGCGACGTCGACATCCTCATGCTCGACAAGACCGGTACCATCACCCTGGGTAACCGCCAAGCCGCTGAGTTCATCCCGGTCGACGGCGTCGATCCCGCGGAGCTGGCCGATGCCGCTCAGCTTTCCTCGCTGGCCGACGAGACCCCCGAGGGTCGTTCCATCGTCGTGCTCGCCAAGGAGCAGTTCGGTCTGCGCGGTCGCACGCTCGAGGATAAGGGTATGGAGTTCATCCCGTTCACCGCGGCAACGCGTATGTCCGGCGTGAACTACGAGGGCAATGAGATCCGCAAGGGCGCTGCCGATTCCGTGCGCACCTATGTGGAGGCAGCCGGCGGCGTGTTCTCCCAGGAGTGCGACGAGGTCGTCGAGCGCATCGCCAAGGCCGGCGGCACCCCGCTGGTCGTGACCAAGAACTGCCGCGTGCTGGGCGTTGTGTACCTCAAGGACATCATCAAGTCCGGCGTTAAGGAGAAATTCGCCGACCTGCGCAAGATGGGCATCAAGACCATCATGGTGACGGGCGACAATCCGCTCACCGCCGCGGCAATCGCCGCCGAGGCCGGCGTTGACGACTTCCTGGCCGAGGCCACCCCTGAAGGCAAACTCGAGAAGATCCGCGAGTTCCAGCGTGAGGGTCACCTGGTCGCCATGACCGGCGACGGCACCAACGACGCGCCCGCTCTGGCCCAGGCCGACGTCGCCGTGGCCATGAACACGGGCACCCAGGCTGCCAAGGAGGCCGGCAACATGGTCGACCTCGACTCCAGCCCCACCAAGCTCATCGAGGTCGTGCGTATTGGCAAGCAGCTGCTCATGACCCGCGGCTCGCTCACGACCTTCTCGGTGGCCAACGACGTGGCGAAGTACTTCGCTATCATCCCGGCCCTGTTCTCGCCGATCTATTCGGGACTGGGCGCCCTCAACATCCTGGGCCTCACCAACCCGTTGACGGCCGTGCTGTCCGCCATCATCTACAACGCGCTGGTCATCGTCGCGCTAATTCCGGCGGCTCTCAAGGGCGTTAAGTACCGCGAGGTCCCGTCCGGACAGCTGCTGACCCACAACCTGCTCGTGTGGGGTCTGGACGGCATCGTTGCCCCGTTCGTATTCATCAAGATTATCGACATGCTGCTGGCCTTGTTCGGCATTGGCATGATGTAGACGGAGGTTTGTATGTTCAAAGGTATCGCATCGCGCGCACTGGGCGTGTTCGCGCTGTTTACCATCGTCTGCGGCCTGGGATACACGCTCGTGGTGACCGGCATCGCTCAGGTTACGTTCCCGTATCAGGCGAACGGTTCGCTCATTACGGTCGACGGCAAGGTTGTGGGTTCCGAGCTCATCGGCCAGAACTTCGATGACGAAGCCCACATGTGGGGTCGTATCCAGAACGTATCAATTGTCGAAGGCGAAGACGGCGAGCTCATGGCGTATGGTGCCCCGTCCAACCTGTCCCCGGCGAGTGAGGAGTAT
>USHF01000025.1 GCA_900554465.1 uncultured Collinsella sp. | reverse complement strand
CCGACGAGGGCATCGCTTGTGGCTTTTGCGTCGACTCCTGCCCCGCTGGCGTTCTGGAGCTCCAGGACGTCGCTACCGTCGCCGACGAGGACTCCTGCGTCGCCTGTGGCGCTTGCCAGGACGCTTGCCCCGCTGGCGCGATCACCGAGATCGTCGAGGAGTAACAACTCCCCCACTTGCACACTCAAAAGTACACCGTGCACAAAAAAGGAGGCTTCCGCATCGCCGCGGAGGCCTCCTTTTGTTTGTACAGGCAGCTAATTGGGGACGGGGCTACCTTGGCAGTTGCGGTGGAATAGTTCCTGGCTCATTGCTTAGGTGCCGATTGTAGGAACTATTTCACCGCAACTTATATAGACAGTATCGGGTTAGGACAAATCATCCTCGTAGGGCATTAAATCGGCAAGGTAGCCCTTCTCCTTGAGTATGGCCTCGATCTCGTCGAGGGTCTGCTCGTCCTCCGCCGCGATGCGATGGAAGTGGTAGCCGCTCGTCACCGTTAGTAGTGGAAAGCTCTTGCCGCTCTCGATATCGTGCAGGTAGCGCTCAACATCGCGACGATTGCGGATGTCCAGGTCGGCCGTGATCTTGCCGTACACACGATGGTTGACGATCACGTTGAGCACGGCGCCACCCGCGTCGACGATACTCGTAAGCTCGTCGCCCGCCTGCTCCACGCCGTGGCGCACCTTAACAAGACGCGTGGGCACGGCGGGGCTACTCGCGGCTTCCTGCAGCACGTAGCCGCGGTTGGTCGCCACGATATCGTGCCCATCGGCACGCAACAGGGCAATATCCTGAACCACGACCTGACGGCTCACGCCAACCTCGCGGGCAAGTGCGCTGCCCGAAACGGGCTCCTTGGCTCCTTCGAGCACGCCCATGATGGCACGGCGACGCTCGCGGGCGTTCATTATTTACCGTCCAGCAGACGCAGGTGCTTAAGCGAGAGGTCGAGGATCGGCGCAGAGTGCGTCAGGGCGCCCGAGCTAATATAGTCGACACCCAGATCGGCCAGGGCGCGAATGTTGCTGGCGTCCACGTTGCCCGAGCACTCGGTCTTGGCGCGGCCATCGATAAGCTCAATCGCGGCAGCCATGTCGTCGTGGGTCATGTTGTCGAACATGATGATGTCGGCGCCGGCTTCCACGGCCTCGCGCACCATGTCCAGGTTCTCGCACTCGATCTCGACCGTCGTGGTAAACGATGCATGGGCGCGCGCCATCTCGATCGCACGCATCACGCCGCCGGCGGCATCGATGTGGTTGTCCTTGAGCATGACGGCCGTCGACAGGTTGTAACGGTGGTTGCTGCCGCCGCCGATCTCGACCGCGGCCTTCTCGAAGACGCGCATGCCCGGCGTGGTCTTGCGCGTGTCGACAAGCACGGTCTTGGTGCCCTCGAGCGCGGCCGCCATCCGATGCGTGTAAGTAGCGATGCCGCTCATGCGCTGCAGGTAGTTGAGCGCCACGCGCTCGCCCGAAAGCAATACGCGCGCATCGCCCCGCACCTGACCCACATGGTCGCCGGCGTGCACCTCCTCGCCATCGGCAACGTCGAGCAGCACCGAGCTCTGCGAATCCAGCAGCTCAAAGGTACGGGCAAACACATCCAAGCCGGCGATGATGCCGTCGGCCTTGGCGATAAGCTCCACCGTGGCGGGACGCGCCGTGGGGCACACGCTCGCCGTGCTCACGTCCTCAAACGTAATGTCCTCGCGCAGAGCCTGTAAAATCAGATCATCGACGACGAGCTTCATGGTAATGGGATTCATGGTCTACTCCTCTGCGGCCTGCGTGCCGGCGGCACGGGCCAAATCATCGATTGCAAGGGTATCGGAACTCAGGGCGCGATGGCGTCCATCGAGCGCGGGCTCGCCCGCCTGCTCCACGGCCAGCGACTCGCCGGTGCGCATGTACCACGCGGCGCGACGACCCCAGACCAGCGCCTCGAGCAGACTATTTGATGCAAGGCGATTCTTGCCGTGAACGCCGTTGCAAGCCGTCTCGCCCGCAGCGTAGAGCTCGGGCATCGAAGTGCGGCCGTCCTTATCGACCCATACGCCGCCCATAAAGTAGTGCTGCGTGGGCGTAACGGGGATGGGCTCGTCCAAGATGTCGCGACCGTCCTCAAGGCAGCGCGCGCGAATGTTGGCAAAGTGCCCAGTCACCACGTCGCGCTCGACGGGGGCAAAGCTCAGCCACTCGTGCTCGGTGCCGTCCTGCTTCATCTGCTCGCGGATGGCGGCAGCGACAACGTCGCGCGGCTGCAACTCGTCGGTAAAACGCTCGCCGGCGGCATTGAGCAGAATCGCGCCCTCACCGCGGCAGCTCTCGCTGATCAGGAACGTACGGCCTGGCTGCGGCGAGAACAGGCCCGTGGGATGGATCTGCACGTAGTCCAGGTGCTCCATCTTAATGCCGTGCTCCTGCGCGATGTAGCAGGCGTCGCCCGTGAGCTGCGGGTAGTTGGTCGAATGGTCGTATACGCCACCGATGCCGCCCGTCGCCCACAGCGTATGGCGGGCATGGATCTTAAACGGCTTACCGACATGCACGCCCTCAGCGGCATTTGCCAGCTCGTCGGCGGGGCGAGCTGAATCGTCCTCGTCCACGGCAACAGCGACGACACCAGTGCACACCGTGGCCCCATCGCGCTCTGCCGTCAGGATGTCGGTCATGGCAACGTGTTCGAGAATCTGCACGTTATCCAGCTTGCGGACGGCCTGAAGCAGCTTGGTCGTAATCTCCTTGCCCGTAATGTCGGCATGGAAGGCAATGCGCGGACGGCTGTGCGCGCCCTCGCGGGTAAAGTCGAGGCCGCCATCGGCCTTGCGCTCAAAATCCACGCCCATCGCTAGCAGGTCGTTGATGACCGAGCGGCTCGAGCGGATCATGATGTCGACGCTCTCGCGGCGGTTCTCGTAATGGCCGGCGTGCATGGTGTCCTCAAAGAAGGCATCGTAGTCCGAGCCCTCGGGCAGCACGCAGATGCCGCCCTGCGCGAGCATCGAATCGCACTCGTCGACCGCGCCCTTGGAGAGCATGATCACGCGCGTGCTCGTCGGCAGGTTGAGCGCCGCGTACAGGCCCGCTACGCCGCAGCCGGCAATGACGACGTCGCACTCCATATCGGGGTATTGCTTGGTTTCCACAGGAATCCTCTCCCTTGAATGTGACATAAGAAACCGTCCCTCATGCCACATTGTTCTAGCGTGCTGCGTACTCGAGCATGCGGTCGAGCGTAAGTTTGGCCTGGTCGGCAGCCTCGTCCGACACGCCGATCTGCACCTCGCCCTCACCCGTCTCCAGGCAGCGCACGAGCTTTTCGAGCGTGATGAGATCCATGTTGACGCAGGTGGGCTGCACCGCGGGGAAGTAGAACTTTTTGCCGGTGCCCTGGCAGCGGCGCTCGAGCTCGTAGAGCACACCGCGGACCGTCACGATAATGAACTCGCTCGCGTCGGACTCCTCGGCATACTTGATGATGCCAGCGGTGGAGCCGATGTAGTCGGCCTCAGCCAGGACGTCAGCCTTGCACTCAGGATGCGCCAGCACGAGCGCGTCGGGGTGGGCCTCCGTCGCGTCAACGATCTGCTCGACGGTGATGATGTGATGGCGCGGGCAGTAGCCGTTGTTGAGGATGACGTGCTTTTGGGGCACCTGCTCGGCTACGAAGCGGCCCAGGTTCTGGTCGGGAATGAACAAGATGTGCTGCTGCGGCAGCTCGGAGACGATCTTGACGGCGTTTGAGCTGGTAACGCACACGTCACTCCAGCTCTTGATCTCGACCGTGGAGTTGACGTAGCAGACCACGGCCAGGTCGTCGCCGTACTCGGCGCGCGCCGCATCGACCGTCTCGCGCTTGACCATGTGCGCCATGGGACAGTCCGCGCCCGGCTCGGGCAGCAGCACGGTCTTGGTGGGATTGAGCAGCTTGGCGCTCTCGCCCATAAACTCCACGCCGCACAGCACGATGGTCTGCTGCGGCAGGCTCTTGGCAAGCTTTGCCAGGTAGAAGCTGTCGCCGACGTAATCGGCCACAGCCTGAACCTCGGGCGCCACGTAATAGTGCGCCAGGATCACCGCGTCGCGTTGGGTTTTAAGTTGCTGAATGGCCTCGACGAGCTCTGCGGGCACCAGTGCCGCGCGCTCCGTTGCCGTCGTTGCCGATGCTAGGCCGGCCGCGATATCGCGTGCAAGCTCCGACGCATCCATGTTCGCGCTCTGTGCCATCAAGGCCCCTCTCTTTTGGCGAATCTTGGGGCTTTAGTATGACACCTAGGTTTACAGCTGACAAGACAGCTGTAAACCTAGGTGTAAAGTTGAAATAAAGATTCAATCATGCGGCAGGTCCATTTTCGAACTGGCAAGCTGAGGACAGCCGAAAATGGACCCGCCCCATGATTCGGGCAGCCCGTTTTGTCCTGGACCAAGGGGCAGTGGTCAAAAAGGGCCAAATATGAGTACTGTCACCAAATTAGTAGCATCGATTTTCCGGTCCAGAGCAGCAAAATCGCCTTGTTTGGAGCCCAATCGCGACTCTGAAGAACGAAAATCGATGCACTTTTGGCCTCTGGCACCGATTTTTGAGGCCATTTGGCTGCCACCAAACTGGTAACAGTACTCATATTTGGCCCTTTTTGACCACCGGGTTTCCGGCAGGCCCCAAAAGCGGGCCCGAATCGCTCGATCCGGGCCCGCTGGGGGTAGCGAGCACAATCGAGGTGTAAGAAGCAAGAGAGGGCCATCGCCTAGAATCGTCAGCGCCTAGATATTCAACGAGAGGAAAGACAATGGTCCGCAGCGACATGCTACCCCAGCCGGACCGGGGGCTCGGCCTCGACCGGCCCCAGACCGAGGCATTTCACCGACGAGTTCAAGAGGAAGATAGTCGATCTCCACAACGCCGGAAAGCCCAGGCGCGAGGCCATGGACGAGTGCGACCTCGACAAGAGCACCGTGGAGAGGCGGGTCAAGTCGATAAACGAGACCGGCTCGCCGCGCGCCGCCGACAACCGCACGCCCGAGTAGAACCGGATCCTGGAGCCCGAGCGCGAGAACCGCAGGCTCCGGATGGAGGTCAACGTCTTAAGACGAGCGGCGCCAGCATACGCTCGGAAGTCAGGGCCATGGCGGCCAACGGGGGGCCGCTGCCCCATATCGGCGCAGCGCTGGCATCGAGGCCTTCTGACCTGTGTCAAGATTTCGGACACGCATGCTCGAGAAATCAAGCGGCCATAGGCATGGCCTCGAGCTTGGGCTCGGTTCTCTCGAAGAAGGCCGCCATGGCCTCGGCCGGCACCTTGTAGCCGATCGTCGAGCGGGGCCTTCGGCGGTTGTAGTACGCCTCGATGAACTCGACCACCGCGTGCTTGGCGGAATCCCTGGTCGGGAAGCTGCGCCTGTAGTACATCTCGTTCTTCAGCGTGGCGAGGAACGACTCGGCCACCGCGTTGTCGTGGCAGTTGCCGGCGCGGCTGCAGGACAGCCGCACGTCGTTGTCGCGCGCCCATTCGGCCAGAAGCCTGCTGGTGTACTGGGCGCCGCGGTCGGCGTGGAATATCGCGTTGCCGGCCACGTAGCCGCGCGATTTGGCCGACGCCAGCGCCGAAACCACGATGTCGGCGGTCATGCGCTCGGAGAGCGACCAGCCCACCACCATGCGGGTGTTGAGGTCGATGACCGTCGACAGGTACAGCCATCCCTCGCCGGTGCGCAGGTAGGTGATGTCGCCCACGAGCTTGCAGGTTGGAACGGGACTGGTGAAGTCGCGGCGCACCAGGTCGGGCCGGGGCCTGGCCTTCGGGTCGGGGATGGTGGTGCGCTTCCTGGCGTTGGGCGTGCAGCCGCGTATTCCCAGCTCGCGCATCAGCTTGCGCACCCTGTACAGGGTCAATCCGGAGAACTCGCCGGGCAGGAAGCATTTCACGAACCGGAAGCCGAACCTGCGGTCCGACTCCAGCCACACGCGCCGGACCGCCTCGCGCTCGGCCGACCAGTCTTCTCGCGGGCAGCCGTTGGAGAGCCACGAGTAGAAGCCCGATCGGCTCACGCCGAGCACGCGGGCCATCATTTTCACCGGGAATTCGGCCTTCTCCGCCAACATCATCCGGTAGCATGCGGCTACGCCTGGCTTTTGGCGAAGAAGGCCGCGGCTTTTTTCAAGAAGGCGTTCTCCATCTCGAGCTCGCGTATGCGCCTTTTCGCCTCGCGAAGCTCGCGGTCCTCGGCCTTGGGGTCGGGCCCGCCGGCAAGCTCGCGCCGGCGGCTCTGCACCCACTTGTTCACGGTCTTGGAATTCAGGCCCAGTTCTGCGCAGCATTCCGTTATCGGCCTGCCCGTCGAGATGATGTAGTCGGCGGTCTCGCGCCTGAACTCGTCGGTGTACTTGGCGGCTGGGTTGGACATAGCATACCGTCCTCTCGGTCGTCGATGAATGCATTCTAAAGGATTGGGCCTCTAGCATGCGTGTCCGAAAAGACGATACAGGTCAGACAACCCAATCAGACGTCGTCTCGAGCGCGTCCTCTGCACGGTCGAGCGTGCTTCTGGCCTTGGCACCCTGTTTGAACCACGTGCGCAGGTCCTCGAGCGTGCTGCCCGCTGCATACACCTTGATTTTTCGACCGCCCTTCGTAGTCACCGTGCAGCGGTCGCCGCTCTCGCTGTCCTCGTGCGCCGTGACCTTCTTGAGGTAATCGCGGCGGAACGCCACGACGCGGGCATTGCTGATCTCGATGAACCAATCGTCGTCGACAAGCGAAGTGCCCGTGGCACCTCGACTTGCCATCTCCTCGGCGAAGGAGAAACCGAGTTCGCGCTCCTGCCTGCCGATCTCGTAGATACCACGGGCGGGCATGCTGAGCATAAGCAGGGGCAGGAGTCCCCCTATGAACAGGAAGAGGAACGGAACGAGCAAGAGCAAGCGGGCTCCGGCATCGGTGAAAACAGCCATGAAGGCGATCACGAGCGAGAAGACGAGCGCCATGCCGTTGAAAACAATCGTCAACGGCTTGACGGCAGACCAACACAGGCCCGCCTTGGTCATGGGACCGTCGACGGCGTCCGAGACTTCGATGCCCTCTTCCTCCAGACGGGCGAGGAGGTTGAGCGAGCACACCCCCTCGAGGCTTATCGAGCAGAACTTTCGATCGCCCTCGAACAGGTCGATCCTCATCATCTGCGTGTGAAGCGTTGCATGGGTGATGTTGCCGAACGTCGTCTCCTTGCGGATGCCGAAGGCGTTACGCGAGAGAATTCGTTCACCGTCCACGTCGATGCGCGGGATGCTCAGCAGGGCCCAGATGGCCATGCCCGCAAGTGCCATGGCGTGGCCGAACCACACAAGCTCGTGGCCCCACTCGCCCAGCGAAACGCCCTGCCAGACGTAAACACCCAACATGAGCAGATCGAACGCGACCGCGCAGCAGGCGATGATCGTGCGGATGGCAGCGGGCATGCGCACCGTGAAGCGATCGAGGCTGTCCGTCGCCTCACTGCGCTCACGCGCGCCGCGACGGGCGACCCATGCAGTGAGCGGACCGACGATGAACACCACCATCGCCACGCGCAGGAACGATTCGAGTATGTCGCCCATATTAACCACCATCCCAATAGAAAACGTGAATTTGGGAGACTATAGCAGAGCGAAGCGATCTGCACGGCATCGTCCGGGTGTTTTCGGCATACGGTGGAAACCAGCGGCAGCGGACGTTGAGAACTCACCCAAAAGACGCGATTCGACCGAAGCGATTCTTCTTGACTTGGTCTCAATGTGATACGACATGCGCCACTACCTGCGCGGTCTAGCGGCCCTGATCGAAGAGGGTCACACCGATGAGGCACTCGAGCGCATCGACGCGCTCTGCGAGACCAACGACCGCACCGCCGTGCGCCGCTACTGCGCCAACGAAACGGTCAACATTGCGCTCTCGTCGCTTTCCGCGGACATCAACGCGCACGGCATCACCGCCGACCTGCACGCCGCCGTGCCCGAAACCGTCCACGTGGGCGATGTCGATCTATTCAGTGTGGTATCGAACGCCCTGGACAATGCCATCGCCGCGGCGAGCGCCGCCCCCGAAGGCAAGCGGTTTGTCGACCTGGACCTTCGCTACGAAGACGGTCAGCTTCTATTGCTGGTTTCCAACACGTTTGGCCGTGCGCCGCACATGGTCGACGGCATGCCCGTGACTCAGCACACTGGGCACGGCTTTGGCACCAAGAGCATTATGCTTGCCGTCGAGCGCATGAACGGCAACTGCCAGTTCCGCATTAACGGCGACCGGTTTGAGCTGCGCGCCGTGATGTAGGGGCTGCCGCCAACCTCGCTACAGCGGTGCAGCCGCCGGGGTCAGCTGCTTAATGTAGGCCCACATGCGCTGCTTGGCGGCTTTGTCAGTGAGCGCCGCCTCAAAACCGTCGAGCGCCAGCACGCGACGCCCCTGCACATGGGCGACCAGGCCGGGCTTGAGCATGGCGGTGTCAAAGTCATCAATCGCCACAAGCATATCGGCATAGGTCTCGCGCATGACATCGGCCGCGCTGTTGTCCAGCAGCAGCACCGCCTCGGGGTCTAAGGTCTCCAGCGCCTCGCGGAACAGATCGCACGTCAGGGCCTCGCCCGCCGCGACCGCTCCGTCGCCCGCGCCGGCGACGCTTGCCAGCACGCAAAAATCCTCGGGGGCATATCCGATGGCGCCGAGCGCCTTGCGCAACGCGGCGCCATCCGCGCCGGCAGCCAGCTCGCCGCCCGAGCACTCGGCTTCATCCAAATCGCCTTTGACCAGCACAATCGGCGAGCACGCGTTGCCCGCGATACGCACACCGCGATCTGCAAGCGACGCGAGCTCCTGCTCGGTCGCCTGAGCGATGGCTTCTTTTTTCTGGCTTTGTGACGTGGGCATGCGCTCTCCAATCGTTTGCGTGCCCACCATTATATAAAAGAGCCGCCCGCGAGTGGTTGCTTTGCGGGCCGCTGGGTATAAGCACGTTCGTACTGAGTTTTACGCGGCCGAGCCGCGTCGTATTATGGAGGTCACCATGGCTGACATTAAGCAGATTACCCCCGAGAACTTCGGCGCTGTCGTCAACGATAGCCTGCCCGTACTGGTTGATTTTTGGGCCCCGTGGTGCGGCCCCTGCCGCTCGCTCTCGCCCATCGTAGACGAGGTTGCCGACGAGCTGGCCGGCAAGTTGGCTGTGGCCAAGTGCAACGTCGACGACAACCAGGACCTGGCTATGAAGTTTGGCGTCATGAGCATCCCCACGCTGATCGTCTTTAAGAACGGCGAGGAGGTCGACCGCTCGGTCGGCGCCTTACCCAAGGCAAGACTTCAGGCACTGCTGGAGAAACATCTGTAATACGCTTGTTACTTGTCTGCCGTCCATGAGCGGTTTCGCACCGCTCACCGGAGTGCCAAACGCAAGGCATGCGACCACGGATAGTATGGTAGTTACAAACAGCCCCCAGTGAACGGGTGCGGGTCGCACAGGCTCGCACCCGTTTTCTTATGCAGCTGCGCGCAAAGCGGGCGTAGTAAAATCTGAACCACTGAACTGCCCCATACAAAAGGAGATTTCCCATGCATGATGTTGGAATGAACATGAGCCAGCTTGCCATGAGCGTCAAACAGGTCGACGACACCATCGAGCTCGCTCACGAATGGAGCCATCAGTTGCTGCATGCGACCGAGAATTTTGACATGGAGCGCATCGGCGCCAAGCTCGAGGCCGCCATGGCCGCGTTGCACGAGGCGCATGACGCGCTCGAGGGCTACGAGGAAGCCATCGAGGCCGACCACAACTCCGTCGGCTCCGTGAAGCTGGTGTAACGTGGCCGAACACGAGCACGGCTGCGGATACGAGCACGAGCATCCGCACGGGGCGGACGGCGACGCGGGCTGCCACTGTAGTGGCTCCGGCTCCGAGCTGGTCCGTTTTTCGGTTACCGCACCGGATGACCTGCTGCGCCGTTTTGACGAACAGATCGCGCGCCGCGGCGACGTGGCCAACCGCTCCGAGGCCGTGCGCGACCTGATTCGCGCCTCGATCGCCAAGGAGCAGATGCGCACGCCCGATGAGCATGTTATCGGGTCGCTCACCATGATCTACGACCACCATACCGGCGACCTGACGCGCCGTCTGGACGAAGTGCAGCACGACTACACCGACGAGATCGTATCGACCATGCACGTGCATCTGGATCACCACAACTGCTTAGAGATTCTGGCGCTCAAGGGTCGCGGCGAGCGCGTCTACGAGCTGGCCGACCGTCTGCTGGGCCTGCGCGGCGTTAAGCACGGCGAGCTCACCTGCGCCGCCACCAAGCAGAGCCTGGGACTGTAGCGCACCTGCCAAAAAGGGACAGGTTTGTTGTGGCAGGTTTAGAAGTTTTACCGACCAAAATAAACCTGTCCCTTTTTGGTCGGTTTTGATGAGGGGTGTCGCATGCGGCATGTGCATATTCATGTGACGGGCATTGTGCAGGGCGTTGGCATGCGACCGTTTGTGTATCGCGAGGCCATGGCGCATGGCATTTGCGGATGGGTGCTCAACGCGGGCGACGGCGTGCATATCGAGGCGCACGCTCCGGCCGATGCGCTCGATGCTTTTGTTGCCGCGCTTTCTGAGCATGCGCCTGCGGCAGCCCGCGTTGAGCGAGTCGATATTGCGGATTTGGGGCCTGGCGGTTGGGGCGCTGCCGGTGAGCAGGGCTTTCGCATTGTGGCATCGCAGGACCAGACCGCGCACACGACGCTCGTCTCGCCCGATATCGCTACCTGTGACGATTGCCTGCGCGAGTTGTTCGATCCCGCCGACCGACGCTATCACTACCCCTTTATCAACTGCACTAACTGCGGGCCGCGCTTTACCATCATCCGCTCGCTGCCTTACGATCGAGCGGCCACCTCGATGGATTGTTTTCCCATGTGTCCCAAGTGCGCCGCGGAGTATGCCGACCCACTCGACCGGCGTTTTCACGCGCAGCCCGATGCCTGCTTTGATTGCGGGCCGCATATTACGTGGCGCGAGGCTGTGAACGGCAATGCGTGCGGGAATTCGTCCGCGACACCGGCCGTCGGCACCACACGCGAGGCCAGCGACGCCATTATCGACCGCTGTGTTGAGTTGCTGGCCGGTGGCGGTATCGTCGCCATCAAGGGGCTGGGCGGATTTCACTTGGCATGCGACGCCTCCAACGAGCAGGCGGTAGCCGAGCTTCGCCGCCGCAAACGCCGCAGCAACAAGCCGCTTGCCGTTATGGTGCGCGACCTTGCCGACGTTGAACACCTGTGCCATGTCAGCGACGTTGAGCGCGGCTTGCTGACCGGCAGCATTCGCCCCATTGTGCTGCTGCGCCGACGTGCCGTTTGCGAGAGTGGAGATTCCCCCGACGCCCTCGCGCTCGCGCCGTCCGTCGCGCATGACCTTCCCGAGCTCGGTGTTATGCTCCCCTACACCCCGCTTCAGCATCTGCTGCTTGCCGCGGTAGAAGTCTGCGGTATGCACGCGCTCGTCATGACCAGCGGAAACCTGAGCGAAGAACCCATCGAGACCGACGACGACCTTGCCTGGAAACACCTCATTGCCGCCGGCATCGCCGACTCGTTGCTCGGTAACGACCGCGCGATCCTCTCGCGCTACGACGACTCTGTAGTGCGCGTGGTCGACGGCGCCGTTATGCCCGTGCGCCGCGCCCGCGGATACGCTCCGCAGCCGTTACCGCTGCCGGCATGCGACGGCACTGTACCCTGCATCCTCGCCTGCGGGCCACAACAAAAGGCCACGATTGCGCTCACGCGCGAAGGGACGAACGGCGAGGCAACCTGTTTTGTGTCGCAGCATATCGGCGATGTTGAAAACGGCGGGACCTTCGATGCCTGGAACGCCGCGCGCACGCGCTTGGAAGATCTCTTTGACTTGGCGCCCGCCGCCTTGGCCTGCGATTTACACCCCAGCTATCTATCGGGCCAGTGGGCGCGCGAGCAGGCGCGAAAATGCAATCTGCCGCTCGTCGAGGTGCAGCACCATCATGCGCATATCGCGAGCGTAATGGCCGAGGCCATCGCCGCGGGCCAGCTTGCAACCGACACGCGTGTCCTTGGCATCGCCTTCGACGGCACCGGCGCCGGCACCGATGGGACCATTTGGGGCGGCGAGTTTCTTGTTGCCAGCCTTGACGGCTTTGAGCGCACCGCGCATTTGCTCACCTGGGCGCTCCCCGGCGGGGCGGCCTCCGTACGCGACGCTCGACGCAACGCCTTTGCCCTGCTCAGCGAACTCGGCCTACTCGAGCACCCAGGCGCCGCTCAGCTTTTGGACAGCCTCGACGAGCAAACGCGTAGCGTGACAGCCACCATGATCGAGCGCGGCATCAACAGCCCGCGTACCAGCAGCATGGGACGTCTCTTTGATGCCGCGGCAGCAATTCTGGGCATCTGCGACAAGGCAACCTACGAGGGCGAACCCGCCATAGAACTCGAAGCCGCCGCCTGGCGCGCATTCAGCAGTGAAAGTGCCTGCCCCACCGGCAATATGGCCAGCTTTTCCGTAACCGAATCATCCCGTCCGGACGACTGCCATGTTCTGAACTCCAGACCGCTTTTTGAGGC